>CAZYCK010000001.1:0-6908 GCA_964646055.1 uncultured Thermoplasmatales archaeon
CACTGGATTTTTGATGATTATAGAGAGATAGCAGAAGATATAATGAAATTTGTAATAGAATGGGGAAAAGAGAATGAAATAAATAGCATTTAGAGAAAATCAAACATGAATAAACTTTATATATTATAATAAATATCATAAATATCATAAATATCATAAAAAATATAAAGAGGTGATTCAAATTAAAATTGTGCTTACAGGTGGAACAGCTTTAATGAGTGATTATAATGGAACAAATTATATGGGATTTGCTTCAGCTCTCCCTGTAAATATAATGACCTCTCGTTTTGAAAAGAAATTTTTTCCAACATATTCAGATGAAATAGGAAGGGCAAAAATAGCAAATTATTCAATAGCAAAAATAGAAGCTTCTTTACTTAATAATGGCTTTTCAAGAGAGGAAGTTATACTTGCAGATCCAAGAAAATTAGATAAGGCAATAGAGTCAGATACTAAAGCAGTTGGAATAACTTGCATGGACCCCCTTGGTATAGGATATGGAAGCGGGATTGTAAACATGGCTATGGTATTGTTAGGGGTATCTCCTAAAGGACCATCTTACATGAGTAAAAGTTTTATGGATGTAATAAATCATCCAAAAATCAAGAAATATAAACCAAAAATAATAGTCGGCGGCGAGGCGGCATGGCAATTTCTGGATTTCAATATGCAGGAAAAATTGGGAATAGATACAGTCGTAATAGGAGAAGGAGAAAGAGCAGCTCCTGAGCTATTTAAAAAAGCTGTAGAAGGAGAAGATTTGCCAAAATTTGTTCATGGAATGCCAATAGATGCAAAAGATATACCTCCCATTATTACTCCATCAATTAATGGAGAAGTGGAAATAACGAGAGGATGCGGAAGAGGGTGTAAATTTTGTACTCCAACCTTATTAAAATTTAGGTCAATTCCAATGGATACAATATTAAAAGAAACAAAATTGAATTTGGAATATGGAGCAAAAAATATTGGTCTGCATTCAGAAGATTTTTTAAGATATGGTTCAAAAACTCTTATCCCTAATGAAGAAAAGGTATTAGAATTGTTTGAAAAAGTGCATAAATTATCTTCTAAATATGGAGGAAATGTTGGCGTTGACTTTGTTACAGCAGCATGCACAATGACAAAGCCAAAATTAGCAGAAAAGATAGGAAGAGAGTATGTTAATATTGGAAGAAAAAGCTTCATTGAAGTTGGAATAGAAACGGGAAGCCCGAGATTGATAAAAATCATAATGCCTGGCAAACCATTGCCTTTTAAAGCAGAGGAATATCCAGAAGTCGTTAAAAATGCAATTGGAGTATTGAATGATGGGGGCTGGACAGTTGTTGGAACAATGATAACAAAACTTCCAGAAGAGAATGAAGATGATGTCATAAGAAGTATAGAACTTGTTGAGGATTTAAAAGATTTAGATGTTGTTTTATTTATCCTTCCTTTCATTCCAATGGGGCAATTTAGAGGAAAAGAAGTTGTAATGCTAAAAGAAATTTTGGAGAATGATTTAAGAAGAGAGTTATTTATAAAAGGACTTGATAAATCAATGAGACAGTTGAAAAAAGATATCCATATTGTTAAAAAAGGGATAACAAAGAACATGTTTGCAAAATTTGCTCTCCAATTCGTATTAAATTATATATTAAGAAAATTGGAAAAAATAGAAAAAATGGATGAGGAAAAAATAGAAAAATATATTCTAAAGGTGGCACATTAATTCTTTTCTACAAGCTTTGCTTCTTTTATTTCATATATTCCCCTGCTCCCGTTCCATTTTTTTATTGCTTTAACAACTTTAATTCTTTTTTTATACATTGGGCAATCTAAAACAAGGGTTTCATACTCGCCGCCTTCGCCTGCAAAATTTATTTTATATTTTGATGCAATATCTTCAAGCTTTTTTATGATTTCATTATTTACAATTGCTCCCAGAAATTCTTTGCCAAGTCCTTCGGCTGCAACGACATCTATTAGTATGACAAAACCAGCACCAATCATTTCTTTGAGCAATTGTTCTTGATTTTTGTGCCATAATGGCATGAATGATTTTACGTTGATTTCATGACATATTTTTTCTATCCTTGTTCTTTGATACTCACTTGCTATTGCACCGCTGATAACGCCTTCTACGCCTGCTTTTTTTATTAAATCTTTCAAATCTTCCAGCTCTTCTTCTTTCTCTGCCTCGCTTTCTTTTATTAGCAATGGTATTTTCATACTCTGAGCTATTAATGGGAGAATATGAATATTTTCAGTATGATACATCCATGATAATTTTTTTGGAATCACTCCTATCAATGAAGAAATGTCCCATCCATACTGTTTAGCTATATAACATGCATACAAAGAATCTTTTCCGCCAGAAATTAGGCATGCTATTTTCATTTTACATCATGTTCATCTACAATTTCTCCAAACAATTCTTCTATTAAGTCTTCCATTGTTACAATTCCCAATGTTCTCCCTTTCTTTGATTGGATTATAGCCATATGTATCTTACGCCTCTGCATCTCTTTAAGAACATCGTCTATTTTCATGCCAGGATTTATCTTCAATATTTCTCTCATTATTTCTTTTATTTTTGTATCTTTATCTTTCATTAGAGCATCTTTTATATGAACCATTCCAACAATATCATCTATATTTTCTCTATATACTGGAAATCTTGAATATCCTGTATCAACAGCCACTTTTATCAATTTTTTGATTGCATCATCTTCTTGCAAACATACCATTTTATCTCTCGGAACATAAACTTCTATGGCTTTCGTTTCATCAAAGTCAAAAACTTCTTCAACCAACTCTTTTTCATCTTTTTCAATTGTTCCATATTTGACACCCAAATCAAGCATTGCCATTATCTCATCTTCTGTTACAATTGATTTCCTTTTTCTTTTCTTTCCAAAAATAGATATTAAAAAATTTGATGTGTATGTAAATGCTTTTGCAATAGGATAAAATATCTTTCTTGTTGCGTCCAATGGCTTTGCCATTTTTAGAGCAAGCGCATCATTATTTATACCAAAAGATTTTGGTGCTGCCTCTCCAAATACTATTATTACTATAGTCATAACTGCTGTTGCTATTCCTATTCCAATATTCCCAAATAAATGGGTTGCGAGAGAGCCAGCAAGTATTGAAGCTGTTATATTAACAAGATTATTTCCAACAACTATTGCACTTATCACTTCGTCAGGTTTTTCAATCAATTTTTCAAGCAATTCAGCATTTTTATTTCCTTTTTCTGCTTCCTCTCTAATAAATAACCTATTAACAGATACAAATGCCATTTCTGAACCAGCAAAAAACGCTGATAAAATTATCAGTGGCACAATTGTTATTGCAATTATTATCCATATCATTTTTTGTCTGCTCCATAGAATTTATGGGTATTCATTTACATTTGAATAATATTTCAAATATAAATAATTAACCCTAAATGCTTTGTTGAATAATTATTTTAAAAGCCTCTTGCTCTTGTAGAAGCATTTTCCTTGTTTTTATCATTTTCCACCAACTGCCTTTATTAACCAGCATCTTGACAGCAAAATTTATAATTGGATTGGGATATAAAATCCTGATAGCGGGGTGGGGTAGTCAGGAAAACCCGTCGGGCTCATAGAGCCCTTTAGAAAAGGGCTTCATCCCAAACTAGAGAGCTGGAGATACCCGAAGACCCGTGGTTCAAATCCACGCCCCGCTACTTCTCTCTATTCAGATTTAAGCCTTGCATGTTTCGATGGATAAGCGGTGAATATATAAATAGATGATAAATAAGGCAGTGTGATAAAATCATATCTCAAGCTTGCACGCTCTTTCAATGTTGGCTTAACTGCCATAGCGCCTGTGCTCGGCGCCCTTGCTGGCGGCGAGGTCAAACTTTTGCCTTTGATTTTATTCTTTTTTGTTGGATTTTTTGGGCATTCCTATGGCTTTGCTTTGAATGACATCTTTGATTATAATGTTGATAAATTATCGAAAGAGCTTATTGAAAGACCCCTTATTAAAGGAGAGCTGACCATTAAAAAAGCATGGATTTTTACAATTGTTGCACTGATTTTATCGATAGCAATAGCAACTTATATTTCATCATTATATGCAAACTATATTTCACTTACACTTCTATTTATATCTGCTATCAGCATAACAATCTATGATTCAATAAGCAAGAAATATCCAGCCATGGACATTTTTGTTGCTTTAGGCATCCTTTTTTTAATATTATATGGCTCATTTACTGTTGCAGGAAAAATAAATATGCTTTCTTATTTTGTTGCAACTCTTGGAACACTGCAAGTTCTTTTTATGCAGTTTATAGCAGGCGGTCTTAAAGATGCATATCATGATTTTAAAGCAAATGCAAAAACACTTGCCATAAAAATTGGTGTAAGAGTTAGTGAAAACAAAAAAATGCATATTCCAGCAAATTTTAAAATACTTGCATATTTATTACAAGCAACTTATCTTTTTTTTCTATTTTATCCATTTTATGCATTTGAAGGATTTAAAGGAAAATATATTCAAATTGCTATTCTTTTATTGCTTTCCATTATAATGCTTTTTGTTTGTTATAAGCTAATTTCAATGAAAATTTTTGAGAGAAATACAGCAAGAAAATACATTGGTCTGCATTATTACATAAACTTTTCTCTTGTTCCTGTAATGCTATCATGCCTTAATCCATGGATTGTTATTATTGCGTTTATACCTCCTTTTGCTTTCATTTTTTCAAATATCACAATTCATGGAAGCATTTTGCCAAAAACAATGTGATTTTTAAATAAAAAAATGTTTATTTTTATGGCAGAGATGTATATTAAAAAAATAAATAGCATGAAGGAGGCAAGAAAAGAATTGAAAAAAATAAAAGTCCATAGGGATGCTATTCCAATTTTATCTCCAAAAATGTTTCATTATAATATAAAAATAAAAAATTTGAAGGCACAAGATGCCATCATAATAAAGCAGGAAATGATGTGCTGCGGCGGCGATGCTGCCATACCATATAATGCTCTTCCTCCAAAAGGTGAAAATGGGGATGTAATTGTCATGGGAAACAAAGCACAAATTTCTATACTTTCAGAAAGGTTGAAAAGGCAATATAAAAGGCTTTCAGAAATTGGAGAAAAAATAATGCAATTGATTGGCAATTTGGATAAAAAAAGAAAGCTAAGGATAGGTAAAAAAGTATATGAAATTGGTAAAAGAACATATATAATGGGTATTTTAAATGTAACTCCTGATTCATTTTATGACGGCGGAAAATATTTTGATTTAGAAAATGCTGTTGAAAGAGCAAAACAAATGGAAAAAGAAGGCGCTGATATAATTGATGTTGGAGGCGAATCAACGAGACCTTTTTCAAAAAAGATTGATGAAAGCGAAGAAATGAAAAGAGTTTTACCAGTTATTGAAGCAATATCAAATGAAGTTAATATTCCAATATCTATCGATACCTATAAGCCAAGAGTTGCAGAAGAAGCCATAGAAGCTGGTGCAAGTATGGTAAATGATATTACAGCTCTAAGAAATGGAATGGAAAACGTTGTTAAAGAATATGATATTCCAGTTGTTTTAATGCATATGAAGGGCACACCAGAAACAATGCAAATTAATCCATATTATGATGATGTTATTGATGAAATAATTGATTTTTTTAATAAAAGAATAAAATTTGCTTTTGAAAATAAAATAGACGAAAATAAAATAATTCTTGATCCAGGCATGGGTTTTGGGAAAAGGTTTGGAGATAACATGGAAATAATATCTCATTTATATGAAATAAAAAGCATGGGCTATCCCTTATTAATTGGAATATCAAGAAAATCTTTTATTGGAAAAATTTTAAATGTTGAAGCAGAGGAAAGGCTTGAAGGGAGCATATCTGCTGAAACTATTGCAATTGCCAATGGAGCCGACATAATAAGATGCCATGATATAAAAGAAACAAAAAGAGCTATAATGGTAGCAGATGAAATTTTAAGAAAATAATGCCACTCAGTTCGCCCATCATTCTTCATATTTCAGCATAGCGTTCATCATCATCGTGGCTTTTTTATAACGGTAAGTATAATTAAATTTTATTGTATTCAATCATGGATTTGCTTTCGTTCATAATGGCTGTCGTATTAATATCCTTAAGTGGTGTATTAATGCCAGGGCCAATTTTTGCAGCAACAATTTCGGAAGGAAGGAAAAATAAATATGCAGGCTTATTGATTTCATCAGGTCATGCAACTATAGAAATCCCAATTATAATCATACTTTTTTTCTTTGGCGGCTTGCCTCTAAGTAATAAAATAAAAGCATTGATAGGCATCGCAGGCGGCGCATTCCTTTTGTATCTTGCATCCTCTTCACTCAAAGAAAAAGAAAATAAGAAAAAAGTCAGGGGATGGCTCGCCGGCTTTGCACTAACTTCATTAAACCCATATTTTATCATGTGGTGGCTTACTGTTGGTTTATCTCTTGCAATAAAAGCCAATGCATTTGGGGTTATAGGGCTTATTTCCTTCATATTCTTTCACGAAATGTGTGATTTTACATGGTATTCATTCGTTTCATTTTCTTCAGAAAAAGGCATGAGAATAACAGGAATGGAAAAATTTTTGAAAGCTTTTTCTTTTTCACTTCTACTTTTCTTTGGAATATATTTTATTTATAGTGGGCTGAGAATGATAAATTGTGAAGATTTTCTCCCCTAATATCTTGAAAAAATCAAAACGTTTATATAAAGGAATAACAATTCTTTCTTGTTCAATAAAAAAGGAAAAGGTTAAAAAATGATAAGCATTTTAGATGGCAAACCTAAGGGGGAATAAAAATGTATGGAAAAAAATTAATTAGGAAAATAGGGAGTTTGGTGGTAATCGCCACCTTAATAGCGAGCGCATTTGTTGTTTTGCAAAATG
>CAZYCK010000001.1:7008-31309 GCA_964646055.1 uncultured Thermoplasmatales archaeon
ATGAAATAAAGACTATAGAGGTGAATAATGCTCAAGGAAATGTCTCACTTTACAATCCCGATGGGACTCTTATAAAAGGACCAACACTACCACCCTATGCAAGATGGTCAAATGTTCATTTTGATAAAAGTGGCAATTGGTGGGTTGTTGATACAAAAGGCAATGCAAAGGCAATAAATGTTAAACCTGTCTCGTTAGATGTTAATGCAACTCCAGACGAGATGAATTTCATAAAAACGGGACAATCTGGCTGTTATGTGAATATACAAGGAACAGTAAAAATGAATGGCGCAGCAGCAACTACAGCTACAGTAAAAATACATTATCCAGATGGAAGCACAGCCACAACAACTGTTGCAAATGATTCAACATTCAGTTTCTTGGATGTAAATGTGGGATTAAAAGGTGCAGGTGAATATAATATAACAGCCTATATTGGAAACGAAACAAATCCTGATGCATTTGGATATGATATTTTTAAAGTTAATACAGTTGAACCAAATATAACGCTCATCAAAGTTGATGCCGTTGGTGGTTTCCCACGTGGAAAAGCATCTTTTGAAGTTACATACCCAGAAGATGGAGCGGCTCTTCTTGTAAGCAATACTTATTATCCATACATGAAATACAATATATCTATTTATAAAGGAAGTGAATTGTACGCATGGACTAATACATCTGATGGAAGCCACGGAGGAAACATAACATTTGGTGTAAGTGGAAAACTTCTTAACTTAACATCAACAATGTGGGAAACGGGAGATTATAAATTAAAAGTGAATGTTGATGTAACTGGAGACGGAATATGGGAATATTCAGGTGAGAAAAGTTATTCAATACCCTCCCCACCTCCTGTCAATGTTGATGTAATTACACCTCAAGATAAAAAATTGAATGTATTGGCTCCAAATCAAAATGCACAAACAATAACAATCCAGATATTTGGAGAAAATATGAATACTTATGGAAACAAAACGAATCTAAATATAGGCCCAAATAATAAAAATATAACAGAACGTATCAAAGTGGAAGGAGATGTTTTATATGCTCCACTAAAGAATGCATACACATATTTAGGAAATGGAACATGGAATATAACAGTATTTCCAACTCGTGGTAATGGAAAGATCTACATTAATGTTACATGGCCTGATAAAGGAACAGCAAATGAAGTCATAGATGTTGTAAATGGAGGATATACAACCGTTACACCAACTGAAGTTATAGTAGATACACCAACAACTGTTGAAGCCCAAGTAAAAGATAAGACACAACAAATTCCGTTCTATAACGCAAATGTGACGATAGTATATGAGAGCGGACTGTATGGAATAGGAAGCACGATAGCCTCCTCTCAACATGCAACTGGAGAAGGAAAATATGTATTCAATAACTTTACATCCTCGCAGGCTGGAGTCAACATAATAGTGATTGCTTCATTTGATTATGATGGGACACAATATGCCTATGCTCTTATAAAATCACAAGCAGCTCATGACCTTAATGTTGCATTGTCTCCTTCAAACGTTTTAGCTGGAGAAATGACAACGTTTAAAGCAAACATAACAAGGAATAATGCTTCATATGATGGCACATTTGAATTTTATGTGCTAAATGAGACACAATTACAAAAACTACATGATGGAAAATTGGATTTAAGCAGCTTAACATCTATCACACCAACTAGAGTAAGCAAGGGCAATTATACATATACTGATTATATAACAAAAGATGGAACTTATTACCTCTATATTAAAACAACAGATAGCAAACACGATAACTTGAATAATGAGCCAAGCTTTGTTGTATCAAAGGCAGGTGTTACTACAAGTCCAACTGCATTGGTGAAAGATGTTGATAAGAATATGACAGTTGTTTTTACTGTAACATGGAATGGCAAACCATTAAATGGAACTCTTCTTATAAAAGGAGTTAAGCAGGTAGCAAGCTTTGAAGCATTTGTAAAAAATGGAACATATAACCTTACAATTACAAATGGAAAAGGAAATATTACCGGCGTAGATGCAACAGCTGTTGGAAATATAACATTTGAATTCAAGTCAGATAAAAGCGGAAGCCACTTTGCTGACGCCGACGGCGTGCTTAAAGTTCAGTCTCCGAAGATTGAGATAGTGGAACCAGCGACAAAGATTGCATTTGTTGGAGAGGAAAATCTTATAGTTATAAAAGTGACGCATCCTGTTACACATGCCGGCTGTGCTGGATTGAATGTGAGCATTGAAACACCTGGAAATAATGAAGTTCCAATAGGAAAAACAGATTCAGATGGAAAACTGATGTTCGGTGTCATGCCTCTGCAAACTGGAGAAATAAAAGTATATATAGGCGGTGAATTGGCTGGAACAATACAAGTGAAGCTTGGGCTGAAAATAAATGCTCCAACTGAAGTTGAGAAAGGCAAAGAATTTGCAATATTTGTAACAACAATAACTGGAAAAGCTATCGAAGGAGCAACAGTAAAAGTTGATGGTAGCACAGTAGGAACAACTGATTCAAATGGTGAAATAAAATACAAGCCTACAACAGAAGGCACAATAACAGTCACAGCAGAAAAAGATGGGTATTACATGGCTACAAAGAGTATTGCAGTAACAAAATCGCCAGGCAAAACACCAGGCTTTGAATTCATTGGCTTAACAGTAGGACTGCTTGCAGCAATATTAATTGCAAAGAGAAGAAGAAAATAATCTCTCCCCCTTTTTTTATTAATTTTTATTTATATTTTTGCCTAATATTTTGCGATTTAAATTGATAAAAAGTAAATAATGAAAATTTATTCACAAATGATAAAATGTTTAAATTAAAAACAAAAATTTTATTTGGAAAAGGATGCTTGAGCAAATTGGATACCATAGAAGGAAAAAAAGCTTTGATATTTTCTTCAAATTCTATGGAAAGATATGGCTTTCTTGATGAATTATTGGAGTACATAAAAATGCCTTATGCTTTGATAAAAAATATAAAGCCAGAACCAGATGAAAAAAGCATCGGAAATTATGTAAAAATATTGAATAAAGAGAATGCCGATACAATCATTGCAATAGGTGGAGGAAGTGTTATTGACACAGCAAAAGCAAGTCTTTATCATTATAAAAAAGCAAAATTGATTGCCATTCCTTCAACTAGCGGAAGTGGGAGTGAAGTTACAGGAGCAAGTGTATTAAAAAATAAATATGGAATGAAATATAGCATTGTTGCTGATTATCTTATACCGGAATATGCATTTTTGGATGCAAGATTGCCAGAAAAAATGGATAGCAAGCTTGCTGCAAATACTGGAATGGATGCATTAACCCATGCATTAGAAGCTTATGTTTCAAAAATTGCATCCCCGTTTTCAGATGCATTTGCAATAATGTCTGCAAAAAAAATTTTTGATAACTTATATGATTCTGTGAAAGGAAATAACATTGCTAGAGAAACTATGCACTATGCTTCATGCATGGCTGGTATAGCTATTTTAAACGCAAGAGTTGGATTGTGTCATGCTATGTCTCACAAACTTGGTGTGTCTGGCTTACCCCATGGCTTGTTAAATGCAATTTTAATTGATTATATCGTTGAATACAATATGAAAGACAAGAATGCAAGAAAAAGATATGATGAAATTGCAAATGAATTGCATCTTAAAAATGCAGATGAATTGATAAAAGCCATAAGAGAATTGAAAAGGAAGATAGGTATTAAAAAAATGAAGGATTATATAAATGAAGAAGAATTTAAGGATATGCTTGACTTTATTTCTAAAGAAGCTGCTCTCGATACTTTAATGAAATTTAATCCAATTAAAGCAAATAAAGAAGAGATAAAGGAAATATATATGAAAGCATATGGTGAAGAAGATGCATGATGAAGAACTTATAAAAGAATTGAAGAGAAAAGCATTGGAAATAAGAAAATGGATTATAGAATCCGTTTATAGGGCTGGCTCCGGGCACCCCGGCGGGAGCTTATCCATAGCAGACGTGTTATCATGCCTGTATTTTCATGAGATGCGCCATAATCCAAAAAACCCAAAATGGGAAGATAGAGATAGGCTAGTTTTATCAAAAGGACATGCTGCTCCAGCATTATATGCTGCTCTGGCTCTTGCTGGCTATTTTCCTGTTGAGGAATTAAAAAATTTACGTAAAATAGGGCATTTTTTGCAGGGTCATCCAAGTATGAGGGTGCCAGGAGTTGAAATGTCAACTGGCTCATTAGGTCAAGGACTCAGCGTTGCAGTTGGTATGGCTATTGCTGGAAAATTAGATAATCGTGATTATCGTGTGTTTGCTATTCTCGGAGACGGAGAAGTTCAAGAAGGACAAATATGGGAGGCAGCAAATTGTGCTTCCCATCATAGCCTTAATAATTTAATTGCAATATTGGATAGGAATCGATTGCAAATTGATGGACCAACTGAAGAAATAATGCATGATGAACCTCTTTCCTTGAGATGGAAAGCTTTTGAATGGGAAGTTGTTGAAATAGATGGACATGATATTGAAGAAATTTTAAGCACATTCCATGAAATCAAAAATAATGAGAAACCAACAATTATAATTGCCCATACAATAAAAGGAAAAGGTGTTTCATTTATGGAAGGAACACTATCTTTTCACGGAAAGCCTCCAACTAAGGAGCAATATTTAAGGGCAATGAACGAGCTCGAGCAAGAGGAGCGTGAGTTAAATGGTTAATGCACATATAACAAATAAAATGCGAAATTTAAGAGATGCATATAGCTCAGCATTAATACAACTTGGATATGAAAATGAAGATGTTGTTGTCCTTGATGCAGACCTTGCCCTTTCAACAAAAACAAAAAGATTTGGAACTGTCTTTCCAAACCGTTTCTTTGATATGGGAATATCTGAAGCAAATATGATGGGCGTGGCAGCGGGGCTGGCAACATGTGGTAAAATTGTCTTCGCTTCCAGTTTCGCTGTTTTTGCAACAGGCAGGTGCTATGACCAGATAAGGCAATCAATAGCATACCCAAATTTAAATGTCAAAATAGTGGCAACGCATGCAGGCATTTCTGTCGGCGGAGACGGAGCCAGCCATCAAATGCTTGAAGACATTGCTTTAATGCGTGTTTTGCCGAATATGCGTGTAATAGCCCCTGCAGATGCAACAGAAATGGAGGATGTCATTCCAGTTATTGCTTCTGTTGAGGGACCATTCTATGTTAGGATAGGCAGGGCAGATGCTCCAATAATTTTTGAGAGACATGGTAAATTTAAAATTGGCAAAGGGCATGTTTTAAGGGATGGTTCAGATATTTCAATAATTGCAACAGGAACAATGACTGCAGAAGCTTTAGGAGCTTATGACATGCTTAAAAAAGTTGGCATTGAGGCAAGGATTATACACATGCCGACTATAAAACCAATAGATAGCAGACTAATAAAAAAAGCCGCAAGGGAAACTGGCTATATAATAACCGTCGAAGAGCATTCAATAATAGGTGGGCTTGGAGATGCTGTTTCAATGGCAATGGCAAAAAAGCCTATTCCTGCATTAAGAATAGGTGTTAATGACGTATTTGGTGAAAGCGGGGAAGCCCGTCAGCTAATGGAAAAATATGGATTGACAGCAGAAAATATTACAAAACAGGCAAAAAAATTGATAAAAGCTAAATCATGATAGAATTAGAAAAATCTTTATTTAAGGTATAATATAATTATAAATGCCAATAGCAGAAGAACTTGCAAAAAAGCAGAAGGAGATATCTATAGCAGAATTTTTTGAAAGGAATAGGCAGATATTGGGCTTTGATAATCTAACGAGGGCTTTAATAACGAGTGTTAAAGAAGCTGTTGATAATTCTTTAGATGCGTGTGAAGAAGCAGGGATACTGCCAGATATATTTATAAAAATTGAAGAAGCTGGAGAAAATGAATATAAGGTAAATATTGAAGATAATGGGCCTGGAATAGTAAAAAAGCAGATTCCAAATGTATTTGGCAGGCTATTATATGGTTCACGTTTCCATAGTTTGAAACAGTCAAGAGGACAACAGGGCATTGGAATATCTGCAGTCGTTTTATATTCCCAACTAACAACTGGAAAACCAATTAATGTTACATCAAAAATAGGAGAAAATTTACCTGCCCATAGTTATGAATTACTTATAGATACAAAAAGAAATCGTCCTCATATTGTAAAAGAAGAACTTATGCATTGGAATAAAAAATCTGGAACAAAGATTGAATTTTATATAAAAGGAAAATATGTGAAAAATAGGAAACAATCTGTATACGGCTACTTAAAAAATACTGCAATTGTAAATCCTCATGCAAAAATAATTTTTATTGAACCTGATGGGACAGAAAATGTTTTTGACAGGGTTAGCTATGAATTGCCACAGCAGCCAAAAGAAATAAAACCACATCCTTATGGAGTGGAAATAGGGACATTGATAAAAATGCTGAAGGAAACAAATGCAAAAAAAATGGTTGCTTTTCTTTCAAAAGAATTTTCTTCAATTAGTCCTCAAAAAGCAAAAGAAGTTTTATCTCTTGCAAATGTAGCAAATGCATCACCAAAAGAAATTGGAATTGAAGAAGCAAAAAGAATTATAGAATCTTTTAAAAAAATTAAATTTATAGCTCCTCCTACAGATTGCTTATCTCCAATAGGAGAAAATTTGATTAAAAGGGGATTGAGAAAAGAAACAAGCCAGCTTTCTCCAGAATTTATATCGACAAATAAAAGGATGCCATGCATTTTCCATGGAATACCATTTATGGTTGAAACGGGAATAGTATATGGTGGAAATTTGCCAAAAGATGAGCGGGTGGAGATATTAAGATTTGCAAATAAAGTTCCATTGCTTTATCAAGAAGGAGCATGTGTAATAACTGAAGCAATAAAGAATATGGACTGGCGCCGCTATGGGCTGGAGCAAAAAGGAGGAAAAGGCATACCATATGGGCCAGCTATAATACTTGTTCATGTCGCATCTGTTAATGTTCCATTCACATCCGAATCAAAAGAAGCTATAGCACATGTTGAAGAAATTGAAAAAGAAATAAAGTTGTCATTGCAACAATGCGCAAGAAAAATGAAAGCTCATTTATCAAAGAAAGAAAAAAGGGCTAAAGCTGAGAATAAATTTTTGCTTATATCAAAAATTTTACCTGAGATAGCAAAAAAAGTTGCTCTTACTCTTGGCAAACCCACGCCTCCTATAAATGATGTTATAACACAAATAATGAATATAATATGGATCGATGATTCTATTAATAGTAATGGAAACTTAACTGAAAGCAAGATAAATGTGACAAATTATAGAAAAGCCATCCATACTTTTGATTTATATGTAGAAATTCCATCTAAAGAATATTTAATAAAAGCAATTCCAGAACCAGATAAAATTGGGGAAAATTATGTGAAGTGGAGAATCGAAAAAATAAAGTCATCTGAAAAAAGAGAATTTAAATTTATTTTAAGCACAGATTTTGATGAAAATAATATTTACGTTGATGGTATAAATCCTGTATATGTTATTGGAGCTGAGAAATGGGAAGGTGAATAAATGAATGATGTATTGAAAGAATTGAAAGCTATTGCAGAAAAAATTTATGATGATTTAGAGAAAGCAAGGATACCAAATTTGCAACTTCCAGCAAGAACAAAAAACAATATAAGATTTGATGAGCGTTATAGAGTATGGAAATATGGAAGACAAAGGATAACGAGATCAGCAGTTTCATTGCCAGGAGCTTACATGATTTTGAGAACGGTTTATACCCTAGACTTCATACGCCAGATGATTGAACAGCATAAGACATCAACTTTAAGGGAGTTATATTATATTTCAGAAGGATGGGGGGAAGCTAAATTTTATACACAAGATGAATCAGATAAACTTGCAGAGGATTTAGAAATTTTAACAAAAAAACTTAGAGAAGATTTAAAATTGCGTCCTGAAGAAGATGGAGCAAGAGTTATCGGCAATATTGTTATAGAAGAAATTACTAGAAAAGGGGAAAAGCGTCGTATCCATTGTCAGGATGATGTCGGTGACAGTGGCTATAGCATCCCATATAATGTTGAAAAAGAGAAAATAAAATTTATTGAAACAAGTGCAAATAAAATTATAGCAATAGAGACAGGAGGTATGTTTGACCGCCTTGTGGAGAACGAATTTGATGAAAAAAGCAATTCCATACTCATCCATTTAAAAGGACAACCTGCAAGAAGCACAAGGCGGTTTATAAAAAGATTAAATGAAGAGCTAAACCTGCCAGTCATAGTATTTACAGATGGCGATCCATGGAGTTATCGAATATTTGCAAGCGTTGCCTATGGAGCTATAAAAACAGCACATATTTCTGAATATCTGGCGACGCCATCAGCCCAATTTTTAGGAGTTACGCCATCTGATATATTGTCATACAAACTGCCTTCAGATGAATTAACAAAGGAAGATATAAATGCATTGAAATCAGAGCTCAATGATCCTCGTTTCCATGATGAATTTTGGATAAATGAAATAAAAACACAACTTGAAATAAAGAAAAAATCAGAACAGCAGGCATTGGCAAAATATGGGCTTGACTATGTCACTGATGTTTATTTACCAGAAAAATTAGCAGAGATGGGATATGAGATGTAGTAAGATTTTTAAATATCCTCCAGAATTATAAAAGGTGTAATGAGAAAATTGTATGTATATCATGCTGGAGAAGATGACCCAAAAAAATGCACAGCAAAAAAACTGGCAAGGTTTGGGTTAATAAAGATTGTTAATAGGCTTAACCAAATTCCAAAAAATTCGATTTTACTCAGCCCATTTTCAAAAAAAGCTTTGTCGCCTGAAGATAAAAATTTTGAGAATATATCCGCCATAGATTGCTCATGGAAAAATGCTGAGCATATATTTTCAAAAGTTAGAAATAAAAATACAAGGGCATTGCCATTTTTACTTGCTGCAAACCCAGTAAATTATGGAAAAGTTTTGAAATTAAGCACTGTGGAAGCTCTTGCGTCTGCCCTCTATATACTTGGCGAGGAAGAGCGTGCAAATCTTTTATTGAGCAAATTTAAATGGGGGTTGGGTTTCATAAAGTTAAATGAAATGCCATTAAAAGATTATAAAAAAGCAAAAAATAGTAAGGATGTTATAAAGGCAATGTATGAATATTTAGAATAACACTTAAATTTCTCTTACCATTTATTTCATGGTGGTAAAATGAAAGGAAAAATAGAAGAAGTTGAGATTAAAAAACCAGCAGACATAAATTTCATTTTAGGGCAGAGCCATTTTATTAAAAGCATTGAGGATTTATATGAAGCGATGGCAACAAATGCGAAATGCAAGTTTGGTATCGCCTTCTGTGAAGCTTCTGGGCCCTGTTTGATAAGGCATGATGGGAATGATGATGAAATGGTTGAAATGGCAATAAAAAATGCAGAAAGAATTGCAGCAGGGCATTCATTCATAATTTTTATGAAAGACTGCTATCCAATAAATGTTCTAAATGCAATAAAAGGATTGCAAGAAGTCTGCAATATATATGCAGCAAGTTCAAATCCAGCAAAAGTTATCATATATGAGACAAATATTGGAAATGAGAAAGGAAGAGCAATCATTGGCATTGTAGATGGATTTAAAAGCAAGGGCATTGAAAGTGAAAGTCATATAAAAGAAAGAAAAGAATTTTTGAGAAAAATAGGATATAAAAGATAAGCTTTATATTTTATCCAAATTTTTTTCAAATCTTTTTAATTTTTTATCCATTTTTTTGATTAAAATATTTGATATCTCTACTAACAATTTTATATATTCATTGGAAACATACAATTTTCCATCTTTTCCAATAGGAACATCCATTTTTTCTGTGCTTAAAATCTCTGTTGTAACACGTCCATCAAATGCTTTAATAGAAGAATTTTTGAATCCACTTTGAATTGCTATGTTTAACATTATTTTTGCACTTTTAATTGATATTGTTGAGACATGGAAAATTGAAGGATGGACAAAAAACCATATCTCGCCATTTTTTGCTTTTTTTATTGCATCATATACTTCTTTTTCATTTATCTCACTATGCCATTTTCCTAAAAATTTTGCTTTTCTTTTTTCTCCTGGAGAAGGTAATTCCATGATAACTATCCTACCAGAACAACTGCTTGTTGTAAAATAATCAGCTTTTTCATTTATTTTTTTAATTATTGGCATCGCTTTTTTATCAACCTTGCTTTCATAAATTGCTTTTTCAAGAGATTTTAAAGCACTATTCCTTTTGTCAAAAAATTTCTTATTCAATTTTTTTGTTTCTCTACTAATCTGGCTCAATAAATTTTTCAATTCACCTCTTCTTATTGCTATCGCTCCAAGTATTCCAATGATTAAGCCTGCTATAGTATCAGCAATTAAATCTGTCATTGTATCATATAGACTAATTTGAGCAACAGGTATGCCATGAGAAAAAATCTGGTCTGATGTAAATTCTGCTATTTCCCAGAGAGCACCAATCGCAATTGTAAATATAATGATAAATAAAGCAAGCATGACTAAATCCATGTGAATGCGGATTGAAAAAGAATCAATAACATAAATCGTAATAAGAGCAAAAAATGCAATAATTCCAGATGCAAAAAAATGGGCGAACTTATCATATAAAGGCAGAGAATATAAATGCAATACTCCACCCCATATATGAAGAGATATTATAAAAACCAATAAAAATTCAATTATCCACGGAACAGAAAAATTGAGATTCTTTTTTATTATTATTGGCGAAATAGAAAGAATAAAACCAACAATACATGCAAACGCCCATAACAAATCTTGTTCGTAAAAACTCCAGAATGCCATAAAAAGAAGAAATGTTTCAAATATGCGAGATATAACTATTCCACTTTTCATGACCATATAACAAAACAAATATTAAAATTCATTATTTGATCTTAGATACCCATGTGGTATCTATGATTATTGAACTATTCAACAAATTCTTGAAGCAATGAAAAAATGTTTTCAAACCCTTCCTTTTGCTTGATGATGAGGGGATACTTGGCTTCTATGTCATTCTTCTTGTGGCTTCATTCTATTTCTAATTCCTGAAAAATTTATTTTCGGAGATACTGAAAGCCATAGTAAAGTTTAAATTTACGATTTAATAATAAAAAAGAGGCGGAAAAATGAAAAGTTTATCGATATTATTGGCTATAGGTATGGTTTTGGGTAGTGTAGCAACAATAGGCATGGAAAAATCCAATTATACGGCTGAAAACAATGAAGTTTTTACTGACAGCCAAGCAGTCAGTATGCCACAAATTGTAAATGTAGGCAACTATATCAGTATTTTTGCAGAAAATGCAAATTACATGCATGATGTCGGCAAACCAATGCTACCATATTACACTAAAGTGTATTATTTTCCATTGGGCACAAAAATAGACATTAAATGTCAGCCTGTTGGCATAGAGGAAATTAAAGTAAATGGCAAAATAATGCCATCTCCGTCACCACAAATATATGGTTATGCTACCCAGGATACGAGAGAGGATGAAAGTGTGTATGAAAGCAACAGCGAATATCCATCTACATGGTATAGTTATAATTTAGGCGGAGGGTTGCACAATGGACAGCACGTAACAATTCTATCATTGCATCTTTATCCATATCGTTATAACCCCATTGAAAATAAAATAAAATATGCGAGCAATTTCAATGTTAAAATAAATTATGAGAAGCCAGTAAAAAACATTTTTAATAACGATGCCTATGATTTGCTTATAATTGCCCCATCTCAATTTAAAGATGCATTACAGCCATTAATAAATGAAAAAGAAAGTCATGGAATGAAAACAATTTTGATGAGTGTCGAAGACATTACATCAAAATATAATGGCAGAGACGGAGCTGAAAAAGTAAAATATGCAATAAAAGATGCAATAGAGCAATATGGAATAAAATATGTTTTGCTTGTAGGAGGAAAGAAATCATATATTACAGGTAATTGGGGATATGACGGGCCAACAAAAGTCGATGACAGCTTGTGGTACGTCCCAGTTAGATATGTTGCTTTAAATGACATGGCTGAGGCAGGATATATAAGTGATTTATACTTTGCTGATATATATGATGCGAATGGAAACTTTTCTTCATGGGATAGCAATGGCAATAATATTTTTGGGGAGTGGCGTTTTCAAGGGAAAGATAAAATGGATTTCTATCCAGATGTTTATGTTGGTAGATTAGCATGCAGAAGTGTGAAAGAGGTTCAAAATGTTGTGAATAAAATTGTAGAATATGAAAACACTGCTTATGGACAGTCATGGTTCAATAGAATGCTTATAATGGGCGGAGACACATTTGATGATCCTGATAAAATATGCGAAGGAGAGGTTTCTACTCTATGGTTCTACAACCATTATATGAGCAACTTTGAAAAAACAAGTTTGTTTGTGTCTGATGGAACGCTTCCATTCCAAGGAAAAGAAACAAAAATGGGAGGAGAATTTGCATGGATAAATACAATAAAAACAATGAACAATGGATACGGATTTGTAGCTATGGATGGACATGGAAGTCCAACAGTTTGGGCAACGCATTTCAAGGGGCATGCCTCCCATAATGATTTATGGGTAAATGCACTTATGACATATAACATGGATCTATTGAAAAATAAGGGAATGTATCCTGTTGTGGTTGTAGGCGGCTGTCATAACAGCGAATTTAACATAAGTTTGATGGATTTCATTAAAAATAAATGGACATATCAGCCAACTTATGAATGTTTTGGGTGGCATTTGGTAAAGATGGCAGATAAAGGTGCAATTGCAACATTAGGGAATACTGCTTTAGGATATGGAGCCGATGGAAGAGATAAAAATGGAAATGGAATACCTGACTGCGTTGAATATTATGGAGGGTATATAGAAGATAGATTCTTTGAGGCTTATGGAAATGAAGGAAAGCATATTCTCGGCGCCGCATGGGGCACCGCCATACAGAATTACATAAATACATATCCGCCATTGCAGGGACAAATTGACGCAAAAACAATAGAGGAATGGGCGCTTCTTGGAGACCCAAGCCTTATGATAGGTGGCTATAGCTAATCTCCCCCCTTTTTAATTTTGATAATATGATGAGAGGAAGAAATTTTAGATATAATTGGTTTGGAAATGGCATACTAATTCCAATATTGATGATAATATTTGGCTTACTTGTCATAATTTTTCCTCAGATAATAGCATGGATTATTGGCTTATACTTAATAATAAATGGGCTGATATTTCTAATTAGGTATATTTAGTCATATAATTTGATAGCATTTATTCCTGTTGGCAATCCCATATCTTCGCCAATACTTTTGCATTTAACACGTAATAAATATGCAATTGGTCTGTAATTTTTTTCTGAAAATGCTTCATAATTGGCCATTCCTTTTGATATAATTATAGATGCATTTTCAAGCTTATCCCTTAATTTTTCAGATATGGAATTGAAATCTAAGCCTACGGCAAAACTACCCGTTGTTATTATTTCATCAACAATTTCATCAAATCCTAATTTTTTAACATCCTCATAAGTTGCATCGGTTAGTATTGAATATTTTTTTGGAACAAGCGTTATATTAACGTCGTATTTTTTCAATTCTTTGCAAACCAATTTATCAAAAACAACTTCTCCGCAATTATCAGTAAAATATAATATATTTCCCTTGAGATATTTCTTAATTTTTTTAAAATCATTATGATAAATACCTTGTTTTAAGTAATCTTCAAATTTTGCTTCAAGCTCTTGAGGTGAAGATGCACTTCCTGAAATTCCAAAATCAATTGAATTTCCTGCTATTGATATCAACATGGCTGTCTCGAGCTTATTATTGCTGTTTTCTATAATTTTCTCTACTTTTGGAAGCATTTTTATTGCAATTTCATTGCTTTTCTCCTTCAATTCTTTGTATGGGTCTTTTCCAAGAAAGCGATACACCAATCCATGAATTTTTGTTGCTATCTCAGCAGAACTAAGGCTGCTTCCATACAATCTTGCCATCTCTTTTACAGCATTTTTCATAATATCTTCAAGCTTACTTTTATCTTTTATAGCAAGTTCGCTTTCATAAACAACTCTATTGAGTATGCAAGGCACGCACCTTGGTTTCATTTTCATGATGGTGTAATGCAGTTTAATATTTATATACATGGCATATACACTTCTATGATTGAGCTGGACAACAGAAATTTTCATGACTTCATAAAAAAAAATAGAATAGCTGTTATTGATTTCTGGGCGCCATGGTGTAAGCCCTGTTTTACTGTAGAAAAGATTTTAATGGAAATTGAAAAAAGCACTGAAGGAATAGCTTTTGCAAAAATGAATACAGATGAGAATATAGAAATTGCAAGAAGTATAAATATATTGAGCCTTCCGACTGTCATGATTTTTGTAGATGGCGAAATAAAAAAAAGAATTGTTGGTAGCAAAACGAAGGATGAATTTTTAGATGAAATAGAAGAAGCTCACCAGAGTAATTTTTTGTGATATATCTCGCTTGTTAGCCCCGCTGCTGAGACATACCATGCAAGGAAAGCACATATTAATCCAATATAACCCCCTAGAGCAAGTGTGAAGTTAAACAAAAGTGAGGCTCCTAAAACAAAGAATGTTAGCCATAATGTTAGGAAAACAAAAGATAATATTTTCCCTATTTTAATTGATGGAATCCACATATAGAATGTAAATATCCCCCATGCAATCATTATTACCGCCAGTCCAACAGAACTCGGCTCATATATATTTAATATTTTAAATAACTCTATAAAACCAAATGCAAACCAAAATGAACCATAAGAAGAGAAGGCTGTGCCGCCGAAATTATCTTCCGCCTTAAAACTCCACATGCCTGCAATAAACTGAGCAAGTCCACCATAAAAGAAAGCCAATGAAAGAATAATGTCACTATTTATAATACCAATATTGGCTAAAGATAATACAAATGTTGTAAGAGCAAAAGCAGCCAATCCTAAATAAGAGGCGTTGAGTTTCATGCAGATGTATTAGGATGCAATATATTTATATTTTGGAATATTTAAAATAAATCTATTTCTTCAAAATTCTTCTCAATGGCTCTAAGCTTTTTCTTATCTTTTTCACTTATCCACGGCTTTATGCTTTCCACTCTCTTTGCAGTAGTATAAGTGTCCCATGGCACAAGAAGCAATGGTATTTTATTTTCCTCTGCTCTATCTATTATCCTTGCAGGAGGGACAATATTATTTGTTAAAATTATGCAAGAAGTTCCATCTTCTATAGAAGCTAAAATAAAGTCTGTTCTGTCTCCACTTGTTATTATTAATTTTTTGTTTTTATTGAATAAGGGGTTTTTGATTGCAGCAGAAGCAGACATCGCTCCTATGAAAATATTTTCAATTTCATTGTCTAATGCATCATCCCCTGCAATTACTTTGGCAAACAATTGATCAGCAACAAATCCTGCAATGAGAAAAGATAATTCCTTTATTTCAGGAATTATACCAAAAATTTTCATACCTTCTTTTTTGAGCCTATTTGAATTTATTTCTTTCCAATCCTTGATATTTTTTATTTTATTTAGTATAACTCCCAATATCTCGATATTTTTATCTTCTGCTATTTCTTTAAATCTTATCGCATCATCGAATATATCTTCATCTCTTCCAGATAGAACCAAAAGTATTGGGCTATCTAAATACTTTGCTATTGAAAAAGTATCTAAATAAACAGATGCGCCATAGGTAATATTTTTGCAACCTTCTATAAATACAATATCTTTTCCTTTACTTATATCATTAAAAATTTCCTTGATTTTACTTTCCATGGTTTCTTTGTTATACATATACGTAAGTTTAGAATGTTCGAATCCAACGCTTAGATTTTCTGGTTCCTCTTCTATTCCAAATATTTTAACCATAGCAACAGAATCATAGTCCCATAACCTTTTTTTTCTATAATATATTCTATCACCAAATGGCTTCATATATCCTATCTTACCACCTATCTTTTTCCCAATTCCAATTATTGTTGTGGTTTTTCCTGCGTTTTCTCTTGCCGACGCTACAACCAATTTTTTCATTTTACCCCCTTTAATAATATTCTAACATCAACTGCTTTTATTCCTTTTCCATATTCATATACTACGAGCGGGTTTATTTCTAAATCTCTTATCTCTCTAAATTTTGATATTAATTTTCCTACTCTCACAATTGTATCTGCAATTTTTTCAATATCTCTCCTTTTTTCTCCTCTAGCCCCACGCAAAATAGAAGATGCTGATATCTCATTAATCATTCTTTTTGCTTCTCTCTGATTCACTGGAGCAGCTCTAAAAGAAATATCTTTTATTGCCTCTACGTATATCCCGCCTAGTCCAAACATTACTATAGGACCAAAACTCACGTCTTGTGTTCCTCCAACAATTGTTTCAATTCCTTTAGCGGCCATCTTTGAAATTTCCACTCCTCTTATCCTAGCATCTGGAAAACGAGATGATACATTTTTTATTATTGCTTGATAAGCTTCTACCACTTCATTCTTGTCTTCAAGATTCAATGCCACTCCTCCTGCTTCAGTCTTGTGTATAATATCTTCTGAAACAATCTTCATAACGATTGGATAACCAATCTCTTCTGCATATTTAATAGCTTCTTCTATATTTTTTGCTATTCTATAATCTGGTGTCTCTATGCCAACGAGCTTCATTATCTCCTTTGCTTCATGAGGTAGCATCATTTTTCTATTTTCCTTTTTCACTTTTTCTATAATCTGTCTTATTTTATATTCATTTTCTATTTCTTTTGCTATCCTTTTTTCTTTTCTTTCTGTTATATATCTATACTTTTTATATAATGCACCCATAGCTGCAGCAGCATCATAAACTTCATCAAAAACTTTTATGCCGTCTTCATTTAATTTTTCTATTGCACTATCTATTTTTTCTCCACCAAATAGTGAAAAAATAATTGGCTTCCTATTTTTAAATTTTTCATTTACCCTTTTCACCAAGCTTATTATCTCATTTTGAGTAAATAACGCTGTTTCGCAGTATAATGCAATAACTCCATGAATAAGATTGCTGTTAAGAGCTTTTTCAAGGGCTTTCTCATAATCTTCTGCTGTCGCCTGCCCAGTTAAATCAATTGGATTCCTGTATGAACCAAATTTTGGAATTATATCACCAAAAATCTCCTTTAAAGCACTTGAATCGTCAAAAATTTTCACTTCATATTTCTCACATGCATCTGCGGTTATAACTCCGATACCACCACCATTAGTTATTATAACAACATTGTCTCCGTCAGGCATTTTAGCGTCTGATAAAAATCTAGCGAAATTAAAAGCATCTCGTATATTCTCTGCTCTTACAATGCCAAACTGCCTTGATATTCCCTCAAAAACTTTATCTGAACCAGCCAATGAACCAGTATGGGAAGCAGCCGCCATCGCCCCATGCTTTGATTTGCCTGCTTTTATTGCGACAACATTTTTTTCTATAGGCAATCTTTTTAAGGAATCTATAAACCGTTCACCGTTTTTAAATCCCTCTATATACATTAGAATAGATTTTGTGTTTTCATCCTGCTTTAAATACTCAAGCAAATCAGCTTCATCAATATCTGCCTTGTTTCCTACTGAGACCACGGTAGATAAACCAATGCAATCGCTTGCACTTTTTCCAATCATTGCTATTCCAAGAGCCCCGGACTGTGTTACAATCGCAATATGCCCTGGATATACATGTTGGGGTCCAAAAGTAGCATTTAAATTTGATTTTGCAACATATATCCCAAAAACGTTTGGTCCAAGGATGCGCATATCATTTTCTCTTGCTACTTTAACAATCCTTTCTTCTTCTTTCCTATTTCCTATCTCAGAAAAACCAGATGAGATTATGATAACATGTTTTACGCCTTTTTTGGCGCATCTTTTGACTGCTTCATACACAAATTTAGCAGGAATTATAATTATTGCTAAATCAATTTCGCCGTCAATTTCTTCGATGCTTTTATAAATTTTTAAATTTAAGAATTTTCCGCCTTTTGGATTTATAGGATAAATTTTTCCTTTATATCCCCCTCTTATAATATTCTCTAAAACTTTATATCCTATCTTATTTGGATTTTTTGACGCTCCTATTACTGCTATACTACTTGGTTCAAATAGAAATTTCATTCAATCACCTGAATAGCATCTTCAATATATAAATTCCATCCTGAAGTCTTTTATCCATATCAAACCCCATGGTTTCAAATAGATGGAGCATTGGCTTATTTGTTGATAGTACTTCAGCAGTAAATCCTAACAATCCTTTCTTTTTGGCAATTTGCGTTAAATATTCTAATAGAACCCTTCCAATGCCTCTATTCTGATAATCATCTCTAACAACTAATGCAACCTCTGCTGTATGGTTACCTTCATTAATTCCATATTGGCCTACTCCAATAACTTCTTCTTTTTCGTCTTTTGGCATAATTGCTAAGATAACCATCTCTTTTTTATAATCTATAATGCAAAAATCTTGTAATCTTTCATGCGGCATATCTGTCCTTGCAGAAATAAATCTTTTATACAATGTCTTATCTGATAAGGAATAAAAAAATTCTTTTAGTAACGGTTCATCACTTACTTTTACAGGACGCAGAAATATCTCCAACCCCTTCTTTGTTGTTCTCCAAGTTTCTAATTCTTCTGGGTATTCTCCCCTCGTTCCAGGAATGATTGTTTGGTCCTTAAAAACAAGATTATATCTTTTTGCCTCTTCCAGCAACCATGGTCTAAACTTTGGATGCGCAATGGATATTAATTCCATTGCTCTCTCTCTTATATTTTTTCCGTGCAAATATGCTATCCCATATTCAGTAACAACGTATTCAATATCACCTCTAGTTAATGTAATTCCTGCACCATTTTCTATAAAAGGAACTATTCTCGAAATTTCTCCATTCTTTGCAGTTGATGGCATGGCTAATATAGTTTTCCCCTTTCCTAGTAGAGCCCCTCTCATAAAATCTGCCTGCCCTCCTATACCACTATAGAATATATGCCCTATTGATTCCGCCGTCGCCTGCCCAGTTAAATCAATTTGAAGAGCCGTATTTATAGCAGTCATTTTTCTATTTTGTGCTATTATTAAAGGATTATTTGTATATTCTATAGGGTGGAACTCAAATTCAGGATTGTCATGTATGTATTTATATGTCTCTTTTGAACCCATACAGAAAGATGCTACTGTTTTACCCCTATGTATGGTTTTTTCTTCATTATTTATAATACCTTTCTTCATTAGATTTATAATACCATCTGTTAAAAGTTCAGTATGGACACCTAAATTTTTTTTATTTTCTAAACTAGAAAGAATGGCATCTGGTATATTTCCATATCCAACCTGTATTGTAGAGCCATCTTCAACAAGGCGGGAAACATGTCTCCCTATTTTCTTTGCAACTTCATCAGGAGCAGTCGAAGTATATTCTAACAATGGTTCATCATATGGGACAATAAAATCAACATCTTCAATATGAATGAAGCTGTCTCCATGAGCGCGAGGCATATTTTTATTTACTTGAGCAATCACTATATCTGCGCTTTCTGTAGCAGATTTTACGATATCAACGCTTATTCCGTAACTCATATATCCATGCTTATCTGGAGGAGAAAGCTGAACTAAAGCAATATCTATTGGAATTATTTTTCTTTTAAACAAATCTGGAACTCTCGAAAGAAAAATTGGTGTATAATCAGCCAGTCCCTCATTTACCGCCTTTCTTGTATTTGCACCAATAAAAAATGCATTATGCCTGAAATTTCTTTGAAATTTTTCTTCTGTATAAGGAGCAAGGCCAAGAGTCCATACATGAATCACTTCTGCATCAACAAATGCTTTTGGATAATTCTCAATATAAGATAATAATTCTTTAACTAAGTAAACAGGTTCTCCACAACCGGTTCCAATAAAAATTCTGTCCCCTCTATGAATATTAGAAAATGCATCCTTTATATTAACAAATTTTTTTGGATATTTTTCTTTAAAGTAATTTAGATTATTTTCCATCTTAATTTATACATCTATTCTGCAATTTAAAAGTTATCTATAAATCAGTACTTTGCATGAAAGGACAAAATATGCGTAAAATCATTTCTTTAGACCGAAAACTATTTATAGAACATCTTTTATACATTTTTGAGGTGATGGAAATGGTAGAGAGGAAGGATAAAAAAGATAGAAATCCATTTGATTGGTTTGATTTTCCTGGATGGGGATTTGAAGATATATTCGAAGACTTTGACGAACGGTTCAGAAAAATGCAGAAATACATGAATAAAGTTATCAGAGATGCCATGGAAGGAAGAATGCCAGCAGGAGAAGGAAAGCCAATAATATATGGATGGAGCATGCGTGTTGGACCAGATGGAAAGCCACATTTCACAGAATTTGGGAATGTAACAAGGGAAAGGATGCTTGCAGAAGAACCAGTGAGAGAGCCATTGGTTGATGTCATAGAAGGCGATGATAAAATAAGCGTAACGGCAGAAGTTCCAGGTGTGGAAAAGAAAGATATAAATCTTGAAATAGTTGATAACAACAAGCTCGTAATAAAAGTCGAAACATCAGAAAGGAAATATTACAAGGAAGTAGAATTGCCAGCAGAAGTTGATGAAAAATCAGCAAAAGCAACATATCAGAATGGCGTGCTTGATGTAGAACTGAAAAAATTGAAACCAAAGAAAAAAGGAAAGAGAATAGAAATAAAGTAATCTCTTCCTATTTTTTTAAATTTATAAAAAGGTGATAAAAATGGAAAAAATACTTAGAGTGGAAGAGGCAAAGGGTAGGGATGTCGGCAGAGGTATAGCCAGAATTGATCCTCTAGCAGCAAAAGAAATGGGGCTTGTGGCTGGAGATATTATATCAATAGAGGGGAAGAAAAATACCGCGTGTATTTATTGGCCTGGCTATCCAGAAGATTCTGGAAAAGAAAGCATAAGGATAGATGGAACAACGAGGAGAAACGCCGGTGTTAGCATAGATGATAAAGTAAAGGTTAAAAAAATTGAAGCAAAACCTGCTGAAAAAATTACTCTTGCTCCTACAGAAGAGTTGAGAATAGTTGGAGCTGAAGGTTACTTATTACAATTGCTTGAAGGACATGTTGTAACAAAAGGAGATTCAATAGAATTGAATATAATGGGAAGAAGAATAAATCTGGTTGTAACAAGTTATTCTCCTCCTTCCAATGCAGTTGTTATAAATGATTCAACTCAAATAAAAATAAGTGAAAAACCAGTAAAAGAGGAAATGAAGATTCCTCGCATAACTTATGAAGATATTGGTGGACTTAAAGAAGAAATAAAAATGGTAAGGGAAATGATTGAACTGCCATTGAAACATCCTGAAATATTTGAACGCCTTGGTATAGAAGCACCAAAAGGTGTTCTTTTGCATGGTCCTCCTGGAACAGGAAAAACATTGTTGGCTAAAGCTGTTGCAAATGAAACAAATGCAAATTTTTATTCTTTAAGTGGACCAGAAATAATGAGTAAATATTATGGTGAGAGTGAAGAAAATTTGAGAAAAATATTTAAAGAAGCAACTGAAAATGCACCTTCAATAATTTTCATAGATGAAATTGATTCAATTGCCCCTAAAAGAGAAGAAGCAAGAGGTGAAGTAGAAAGAAGAATTGTTGCACAATTACTTGCTCTTATGGATGGATTGGAAGAAAGAGGAAAAGTTGTTGTAATAGGAGCAACAAATAGAGTGAATGCAATAGACCCTGCTTTGCGCCGCCCTGGAAGATTTGATCGTGAAATTGAGATTGGAATACCAGATAAAAAAGGAAGGAAAGAAATTTTAGAAATTCATACAAGAGGCATGCCTCTTGCAAATGACGTGGATTTAAATAAAATTGCTGATATGACTCATGGATATTCAGGAGCAGATTTAGCAGCTCTATGCAAGGAAGCGGCAATAAGAGCATTGCGTAGAATTTTACCAGAAATAGACCTTGAAACTGATAAAGTGCCTGCTGAAATATTGAATAAAATAGAAGTTACAGATAAAGATTTTTATAATGCATTTAAATCAATGGGTCCATCTGCACTTAGAGAGGTTATAATAGAATCTCCGCAAGTTAGATGGGATGATATTGGAGGCTTGGAAGAAGCAAAGCAAAAATTGAGAGAAGCTGTTGAATGGCCATTAAAATATGGAGATATATTCCACCAAATGGATGCAAATCCTCCTAAGGGTATTTTATTATATGGTCCTCCCGGAACAGGAAAAACATTGTTGGCTAAAGCTGTTGCTACAGAAAGTGAAGCGAATTTCATAAGTGTTAAAGGGCCGGAGTTCCTTTCAAAATGGGTTGGAGAGAGCGAGAAAGCTGTAAGAGAAACATTTAGAAAAGCAAGGCAGGCATCGCCAGCAATCATATTCTTTGATGAAATAGATGCAATCGCTCCAGCTAGAGGCGGCGGCGCCGACAGCCATGTAACGGAGCGCGTCATAAGCCAGATTTTAACTGAGTTGGATGGATTAGAAGAACTTAGAGATGTTACTGTGATAGCAGCTACAAATAGGCCAGATATAATAGACCCAGCTTTATTACGCCCTGGAAGATTTGACCGCTTAATTTACATTCCTCCACCAGATAAAGAAGCAAGGAAGGAAATATTCCGCATACATACAAAGAAAAAACCTCTTGCCAGTGATGTTAGCTTAGATGAACTTGCAGAAAAAACAGAAGACTATACTGGAGCAGATATTGCATCATTATGCAATGAAGCCGTTATGTCAGCTATAAGAGAATATATCGGAAAATATAAAAAATTTGACAAAGAAAAATTGAAGGACTTGAAGATTCATAAAAAGCATTTTGAAGAAGCGTTGAAAATAGTAAAACCATTGACAGAGGAAGAATTAAACAAATACGTTGGTATAGCAAAGAAATTTGAAAGGGTAGCAAAATGAAGGCAAAAGATTTCGTAAAAAACGCAACCTTTATAGATGCAGAAGAGCCAATTTCAAAAGCTATTTCTTTATTTGAAAGAAGTGATGCAATAATCGTTACAAAAGATAAAAAATATGAAGGAATGTTGATAGAAAAAGAATTGGCAAGAGCAAAGTTGCCGCCAAATGCAAAAGTCAAAAATTTTATAAGGCATGCTCCAAAAGTTAGCATTGATGAGCCAATAGAAGAGATTGCCCGTTTGATGCTTGAAAGCGAAATATTTCATTTACCTGTAATTGATAAAGGCAAAATAATTGGAGTTGTTAATTGCGATGATTTACTTATAAAAATTATTGAAAAAGAATTTGGAGAATTGAGTATAAAAAACTTTATTTCAAAAGACGTTGTGAAAATATCTCCAGATGATAATATAGGCAAAGTAATAAAAATTTTTAGAGAAAACAACATATCAAGGATTCCTGTTGTAAAAGATGATAAAGTTGTAGGAATAGTTACAATGAAGGATTTGATAGAAAAAGTTATACAGCCCGAAGATAAGCCAGAATACGGAGAATTCATAGCAGAAAAGAAAAGATATTTGAAAATACCAGTTAAAGGCATAATGACACGCCAGCCATTTATGATGCCGCCGGAGGCGAAAATAAAAGACGTGATAAAAGAAATGATGAAAAGAAACATAGGAGGAATGCTTATTGGCAAAGAGGATAAGCTTATTGGAATAATAACAAAGAAAGATTTGCTTGAACCAATAGCAAGCTATGGAAAAGAAGAAAAAGTGTTTATCCAATTTTGTGGTGAAATAGATAAAATAGAAGAATTTGATTCTGAAGAAGGAAAACAACAATTAAAAAATTTTATCAGAAAATATGAAAACTTCCTTGAAAATGGTTATCTTTATGCATATTTTAAAAAACATAAGGAAATCAAGCATGGACTGTCATTAATATACTGCAAACTTCGTTTATCATCCCCAAAAGGAGTTTTTGTAGCATCCAATGAAGGCTATGGATTCAGACAGGCGTTAAAAAATACAATTGATGCAATGGAAAAACAAATAGAAAGAATAAAAGGGTAAAGATTATTTTTTCCTCTTTTCTATTATTAATAATGCTCCAATTGCAAGTGCAACCAAAATAAATTCAAAGCCTGGTGTCTTACTTTTTGGCTTTTCATTATTTCCTGCATTATAGTTATAAACCGCTCCTTCTGTAGTAAATGATGGGCTTGTATCATAGTGGCATTGATTCCATTTTGTTTCCTGTGCATCTTTAAAAGCTCTTGCATATATTGAATATTTACTAACTTTATTTTCTTCTTTAGC
>CAZYCK010000002.1:0-3974 GCA_964646055.1 uncultured Thermoplasmatales archaeon
TACATGATGCGAAGATATTTAGCAATTTTATCAAAAATTTTTTTTGCGTCCTTTATGGCAGCGTTTTTTAACGGTGGTGCCGGCGCCGTCTTGCTACCTATATATTCCATGACAATGACATTTCCTTCTGCTGCTATCGGCTTCGGAACTCTTACTCCAGCATTATGCAATTTTTTCAGATTGTTAAATTCCTTTTGAGCCCATGCAAAAATTATACTTCTTTTATCTTTTTTAACATTTGGCATATCATAAATCAAATATTTCGATATATTTCTAAATGTGGATGTAGTTATCCTATAAATTTTAACGGCTATAAATTTGTTTTTTTGGAATGCTCTAAAAACATTTCCTTCTTTGCCCGTTGATATTGGAAAATCAAAAGATGTTATGTATCCTTTACTCATCAATTTCCATAAAGAATTTAAAGTAACTTTTTCAAAAACCTCTCCTTCTGTTTTCTTTAAAATTTCTTCTATTTCTTTAAAACTCATGTAAACACATTTATATTATCTGGTATGAGATTTTTTCTTAAAAGATTTGCAATCTGAGTCCTTGTATAACGATATATTATATCTGCTTTTTCATCCTGAAATTCCCATGGTCTTATTATCAGCAAATCTCCATTCTTAATCCATTTTCTTTTCTTTATTTTTCCAGGTATTCTTCCCATTCTTGACTTACCATCTTCACATGTAACTTTTATCCTACCAGCTCCCATATGCTGTTCTGCAATTGCAAACATTTCTCCCTTGCTTTTATTCGGCAATGGAAATCTCTGTTCCTCTTCCATTATAAGGTTAATCATATCTTATATATGAAGATATCGTTATTTTGTTTTCAATGATTCCCTTATCTTAACTGCCATGCCACGATTAAAAGAAAGCATTTCATCCCTATTCATTATTGTCTGTCCAACTGCAATCAATTCATCATTTTTGCTCACAATAATGGCTTCATCATAGGGGCGCAATTCATTATCACAATCTATTACAAATTTTGCAAATAAATTTTTACCATCTCTTATAAAAGGAATTGCATCATTTTTTATAACAATTCTCATTTTTGGAAAAGGAAAATGCTTATGCAATCTTATTGCACCTTCTATTTTTAAAGTGAAAAATCCATCATGAGCACGCATGGATACAACATGCTTCCCATTTGATATTACATTTCTTATTTTTCCAGTCTTTTTTGATTTTATTATTTCTATTTTTCCTTTAAATAGGGCTTTTCCTGCGCCTTTTCCAAATTGGTAATCTGCAACACTTATTATTTTTCTCATCCCATATTCTTTTTCATTTTCATGTCCTTCTAAATTTTCATAAAAATTTTTGAAAATTTTTCTTGCATAATTTCTTGTATCTGAATCAATAGATTTTGGAAACAAAGATTGAGCAACAGGATATATTTCATCCAATTCCAAAGGAATTGCTCCCATTGGCGATTTAATAATACAATTTGCTTTTAATTTAGTTAATTTTTTATCCCTACTATAAGGTTTTTTTATCTCATTTATAACAACACTATCTTTAAAAAATGGAGTATATCGTTCCATGATTCTTTTATTTAGCCTGTATATTATTGGTCTATGAATGGAATTGCTGCCAGTATACATGAATGCTCTTTTCCTGCTTATATTCTCCCATTTTTCAAGCCATTTTTTATATTTTTTTAAGACTGCCATAGCTTCAATTAATGATGGATGTGACATTGCCTTTCTTTCAGCAAGTTCCCATATTGTTCCTTCTTTAATTGCCTGTCTAACTCTTTTAATTTCATTAAAAATCTGCCATAAATTGTGATATGCAATTTTTTTTATTCTCTCTTCTTTTTCCATTTCTTTTAGCTCATTCACATCATATTTACTGCAAATCTCACATGAACAAGGTAATTCTTCAAGCTCATCTAAACGAGCAGTTCCATCTGGAAAAATAAGGCGATCATCTCTCGCATATTTTATATAAGCTGACGAGTCAAATAAGTCACATCCTAATAATGCTGCAATAGGAAAAACCATTGGATGTCCTGCCCCAAATAAATGAATTGGCTTTGATACTGGCAGCTCCCTTTTACTGGCTATTATAACCTCAACCAAGTCAGCATATTTTTGCTTTTCCATTAACGGAACAACTCCCCCAATTGGATATAAATCTGCATCTATTTTTGCAAGGCGGCGGGCACAACGGCGGCGTAAATCCTTATATGTGCCTCCCTGAACTGTTGCAGCAAGAAGCATATCTCCTTTATATTTGATGCTTTCTCTCGCCCTTTTTATTGTTTCCATCACACCTTTTTTCATTTCCTCATATTTTCCTTCTGAAAAAATATCTAAAATTGTCCCAATATCGCTTTTTATTGCATTTTGAAATTTCACTATTTCAATGGCATTTACATCAACACTTCCATAAACATACATTTGGAAGCTACCTGAATCTGTCATAATCGGCTTATTGAAAGATAGCAAGGAATGTATTCCATTTTTTAATGCATTTTCTTTTAATTTTTCGTCTTTATAAATTATATATGAATTTGTTATTATTGCCTCTGCACCCATTCGTAGCATTTCATTTGGATTTATTGGCATAAAATGAGGATTTATGACTGGCAATATTGTTGGTGTTGATATATTGCCATGCTTTGTTTTTAAAACACCTATTCTTGCAAGTCCATCTCTCGCTCTTAATTCAAACACATTTGTATTGGTTTATTCATATAAATTTTTATTCTACATGCAAAGAACTGAAAATAACAAAAAATTTTAATTTGGCTTTCCATTTACATGCGTGAATTTGACAAATTATGAAAAAAAGGTACTTTATGGAATAACAAAATATCCAGAAGCAAATGACCATGAACTTTCTTTGAAGATAGGATTGAAGCAATCAACAGTTGCAGCGATAAGAAAAAGACTGAAAAAAGAAGAATATTATAAAACAATTGCAATACCCATGCTACAAAATTTTGGAATGGAAATTTTAGCAGTTGCTCACGCAAATTTCAATCCTGTTATACCTCTTTCAAAGAGAATAGAGATAACAGAAAAAAAAATTGAATCATTTGAAGAAATAATTTTCTCTATGGGAGAGGAAGATAAAGGTTTTTCCATAAGTTTTTCTAAAAATTATACAGATATAGGAAGAATAAATGATATAAGGACGAAAACTTTTGGCAGCCTTGGATTGCTAGAGAAAGAATATCCTGATATTGTAATATTCCCCTTCGAGATAAGCAAAGTATATAGATTTTTTGATTTTTCTTTTCCATTAAAAAAGATTTTTGGAGCAAACGATGAAATAGAAGAAAATAATTTTTTTGATAAAAAAGAAGTGGGTTTGTCTAAGAATGAGAAATGTTTATTATGCAGCATTGTGAAAAATCCTGAAGCAACGTCAAAAGAAATTTCAAAAAAACTTGGTTTGACAAGACATACTGTGGGAAGATTAAGAAGAAAATTTTTCAATGAAAAATTTGTTAAAATAATAAATATGCCAGACTTAACAAAAATTGGGTTTGAATTGCTGTCTTTTTATCATATAAAATTCAATCCACATAATCCGCCAGATTTTAAAAAAGATGAAGCAAAAAAAATAATAAATGATGACACAATATTTATGGCAACAAGAGAATTTGAAAGCATATTAATATCAGTTCATCAAAATTATGAAGATTATAAAATAAGCAATACACATATCATGCAAACATTGAAGGAAAATGACTGGAATGCAGAAAATCCAGCAATAAGGATATATAGTCTTAATAAATCAGTGACTATAAAAAATCTGAATTTTTATCCATTGGTAAAAAAATTGCTTTCCTGCAAATAGCGGGGGTAGCCAAGCGGCAACGGCGCAGGGCTTAGGACCCTGTGGCGAAGGCCTCCGTGGGTTCGAAATTTGCAACGGAAATCCCACCCCCCGCATGCCTTTAATTGGATGAGAAAATATGATGAACTTGGCATTATTTATTATCCAAAT
>CAZYCK010000002.1:4074-25738 GCA_964646055.1 uncultured Thermoplasmatales archaeon
CTTTTCAGCATCATTCTTGAGATAATGAAAGCTGTTATAGAAGCAATAAAATATGCGAACACAAGCGTAGATATTATAAGCTTAAAATTTCTGCTTGCCTTCTTCACTTTTTCAATTACCATCCCCGTGAGCATTGGATAAAGCATGATAAAGACAGCAGCAATGCTAACAGGCCTTATATTCATGCTTCTAAAATTAATAAAATAGCCTACAAAAATAGCTACAACAAAGTCTATGAAAACATAGATATAAAGCCTTTTCTTCAATTCGATGAGAATCTCTTTCATAATTTTTACCTCTTAGTTGGAATGTTAATGTCTAATTTATAATTCTTTTTTTTGCTTGATTATTCCATTGGCATTACAAATCCAATCAAAACAAGCATGTTTGCTGCTATATTACCAGGTTGATTTAAAAGACTTGGAGCGCTCCATTCACCTAAAATAACATAGGCTATACCAATCTGTTTTCCTTCTATAATAGATGGATTTGTTAAATATCTTGTTGTTGTTGTGCCTTTATCATAATACCATATTACCCATCTTCCAGCAGAAGGCATTATAAAATGCATTTTAGTCGGCAATGCATATCCTGTTCCGTTTGTTTTGACTGCAGAAAAGAATAAAATTGTAGGAGTTTGATTTAAAGGCTGGCTATTATTTGAGGAAGCAAGGCATGGAAGAAACAAAATTGCCACAATAGAGACAGCAAATAACTTTTTCATAAAATAATATCAAAAGTGTATAAATAATTTTATTGAAGAATTTCTTTGAGCCTCTTTATTGCCTTTAATTTTTCATCTCTCCCAATCTTTGCTTCTTCAAGCCCTGATTTAAGTACATACGTTGCTTCATCCATGGCATGCTTATCTACAGGATATGGAACACCATCTTTGCCTCCTACAGCAAATGAGAACTTAACAGGATCGCGCCATGAGACGGGGGCGCCATAAATTAATTCTGATATATATGCCAAAGCTCTGACTGTGGCTGGACCAATTCCTTTAATGGAAAGCATTTCTTCATAATTTTTTGGCTGTATTTCATAGGCATTCTTTAAAGCATTCCAATTTACATGGCGAGGCATGCTCAATACCGCAATTTTTCCATCTAAAGTTTGTTGCTTTGGTTTTATGGCTTTAAAATGTCTTTCAATCTTAGTAGGCTTTTCTTTTATTAAATCAACGCTAACCTTTCTTGCTTCATTGCTTTCCTTAGCTGTCATATTCATTGCTTCCCCTTTTTTTCCAACTATGGCTTTATGCGGTTCTTCAACAAAATCTTTTATATCCCACATCCAGTGGTAGCGACGTGCATACTTATTTTGAATATTCATACCCTGCTGAACAACAGCCCATTTGCCATCTCTATTGAAAAAAATTGTATGATGATATAAATTATATCCATCTTGGAGGGCGGCGCTATCAACTTTTGCAGCCATCCTGCTTGCATACTTTATTTTTTCACTATCAATTTCCATTTTCATGGCTTTCTTTTCTATTTCATCGGGTATTTTCCTTGCCATCCCTTTTCCTCCAGCGACTGCTATTCCATATTTTTCTATTGCATCTTTCAAAGCTGCTGTTGTAACAGTTGTTGTTCCAGAAGAATGCCAGTCATATCCTAACACGCATGCAAGGCTTTGAAACCAATATGGATTTGATAAAAGTTTCAAAAATTTTTCCTCTCCATATTCTTCAATTATCACGCCAGTTATTGCATCTGCAAGTTTTACCATTCTAACATAAAGCCATCTTGGTGCTTTTCCATGATGCAATGGCAGATTTGTTACTCCAACTTTCTGCATTAATTTTTATAAACATAGGCATAATAAATTTATTGCATGTTTTTATATTGTGAAGAAAAAAGAATTTGAAATGGTTCTACAGAAAATTGAAAGTCCAGCAAAAACTAAAGCAAATTTAGAGCAATATATGACACCGGCGAAGATAGCATCAGATATATTATGGAAAGCCTATCATAAAGGAGATATTGCTGGAAAATTTGTCATCGACTTAGGATGTGGAACAGGTATATTTTCAATAGGAGCATCCTTATTAAAAGCAAAAAAAGTTATTGGAGTAGACATAGATAAAAATTTAATTGAAATTGCAAAAAAAGAAGCAAAAAAATTTGGATTGAAAATTAAATTTTTTTCAATGGACATAGAAAATTTTTGTGAGAAAGGAGATGTTGTCATAATGAACCCTCCCTTTGGAGCGCAATATTCAAACAGGAAGGCAGACAAAAAATTTTTAATGAAAGCAATGGATGTTGCCAATACAATATATTCAATTCATTTAAAAGATTCAATTCCTTTTATAAAAAAATTTGTTAAATTACCATGGAATTTTTATGTTTTGGAAGAATACAAATTTCCAATAAAGGCAACAATGCCATTTCATGAGAAGAAGGTAAAATATTATAATGTTGTTGCGATAAATTTAAGGAAGGAATAATTCCTTCTCCTACCTATATACAAAATAGGGTATGCTGTCTGCCTTGCTTTTATATTCTTATCCCCATTAAGTAGGGACTTGTGGTAAAATAGTAAACGATAGTTTCTTATATTAAACGATGGTTTACCGTTATGTTACATTTGTTTAGGAGATATGCGGCATTCAGAATCTTGGAACACTTCCTAAATCATCCAACGCAGGAAATTCATCTAAAAGAGTTAGCGAGAGAATTGAAAATGAGCCCAAGAAGTGTAAAAATATATTGTGATGAACTCGAAAAAGAAGGAGTTATTATATGCAGAAAGCAAGGAAATTTAAGGTTATTTTCATTAAACAATGAGAATTATGTAGTAAGAGAAATGAAAAGAGCATATATTGTTGCTCTACTTAAAGAACTGGATATAGATAAATTATCAAAAAAAGCCATTTCAATTGCAATTTATGGAAGCTACGCATCTGGCGAATACGATGAAAAGAGTGATTTGGATATTTTAGTAGTAGGAAATAAAAAGGAAGTGAATAGAGAAATATTAACCGATATATCAGAAAAAATTGGAAAGGATATACAGCTTACTGTTTTTCCCTTGTATAAATGGGATGCCATTAGAAGCAAAGATGCTTTTGCAAAGAGTATTCTCAGAAATTATATCCTGATAAGAGGTGCACTGCTATGAATTTTGAAGATTGTTTAAAAAGAAATTTGATCAGGAGAGATGAAAATGCTATAGAAAGAGTGGAAAAATCTTTGGAAATTTCCTTCCGCTTTTTAAAATCTGCAAGAAAAAATCTTGAAATAGAAGAATATGAGATGGCAGAAATAGCTGCTTACAATGCAATATTTCATGCAGCTCGCGCCTTGCTTTTTAAGAAGGGCTATGTGGAAAGAAGCCATTTCTGTTTAATAATTGCATTGAGGCATCTTTATAAAGATAACTTAGAAATCATTGATTATCTGAATGCTTTTGATAGAATAAGATTGTCTCGACACAATATCCAGTACGGTGGGGTTACAACAGATAGAAATGAAGCAGAATATGTAATGAATTTTGCGAGAGAATTTTCAGATGTAGTGAAAAATCTATTAAACCAATAATAACCTCTGCACAAACTTGTGGCGCTGCAAATGCCAAGCTTTCATTATATTATAACTTCTATTATGTAAGCAGTTAGTGTTGCCAAAGAAATTGAAACTAAATTTACATCACTATTTGTTAATATAGTATCACTTGCCATTATACTTCCTTTTCCTTTCCCCTGAAAAGTTGCTCCAAGAAGCGAATCAATCTGGCAACCAAGCATGCTTACTAAAATAATAATCACAGCTTGAAGAAAATTCAAATTTAATAAAAAATAGGCAGATAAAGAAATTATAAAACTTCCACTAAAAGCCCACATCTCGCCATACAATGATATTGCTCCATTTGTTCCCGGCTGTATTTTTTTAAAATTTGTTATAAGGTATGAATTATCTGATAAAACCCCAAATTCGGATGCAAATGTATCGGCAAGAGCAACTCCTATGGCGGAGGCATAAATCATTGAAAAATTATAATTGATTGATAATATAGCAATGACGGTTGGAACAGATCCATTTGCTATGACATTTATTGCCTTACGAGAAGGTTTTTCTTGCAACCTTTGTCTCTTAAAATTTAATTTATAATTTGTTGCAAATGCTCCTGCTATTAGAAAGATAAGCAATAATGTAAACCATTCTATCCCTTTTAAAAAAATTATTATTGCTCCTATAAAAGTTGCAAATGATGCTCCCCAAAAATCTAATATTTTTAACTTATATGTTGCCAATGCAAATGCTGCACATATTGCTATTTTGATTATTAAATAAATCATCCTTTTACGACGCCAAGAGGGACCATTTTCGCAACTTTCATGGATATGCCAGCTCCGTGAGTTACTTCAACAACATTTCCAACATCTTTATATGCATCAGGGCTTTCTTCAGCCATGACTGTCCAGCTTGCTGGATGAGCATATATACCCTTTCTTTCCAACATTTTTGCTATTTCTCTGCCATTCCATCTTCTTTTCGCTTCGCTCCTTGACATAACTCTACCTGCTCCATGGCATGTTGAACCAAATGTTTCTTCTGAAGCATCGGTTCCTTTCAACAAAAAGCTTGCTGTTCCCATATCTCCTGGGATTAAAACAGGTTGTCCAATCTTGCGGTATTTTAATGGCATTTCTCTTCTACTTGGTCCAAAAGCACGAGTAGCTCCTTTTCTATGAACAATCACTTTCATTTTCTTTCCATCTACAATATGCTCTTCAATTTTGGCAATATTATGACAGACATCATATACAATATGCATTCCTAAATCTTCAGCATTTTCATGCAAAACATTTTCAAAAGATTGACGGACCCAATGAACAATGAGCTGGCGATTTGTCCATGCGAAATTTGCTGCAGAAGCCATTGCTTTTAAATAAGATTCTCCTTCCTTACTATTTACAGGTGCGCATGCGAGCTGGCGGTCTGGAAGTTGAATATTATATTTTAGAGTAGCCTGCTCCAAAACACGCAAATAATCTGTGCATATTTGATGCCCACATCCTCTCGAGCCAGTATGAATCATAACAACAATCTGGTCTTTTTCTATTCCATAAACTTTTGCCGCTTCTTCATCAAAAATTTCTGCAACACGCTGTATTTCAAGAAAATGATTTCCTGCTCCTAAAGAGCCTACCTGCTCCTTGCCCCTTTTTTTTGCTTTATCAGAAACAAGGCTTGAGTCTGCAGATTCAAGATGCCCATTCTCTTCTAAATATTCCAAATCTTCATCCCATCCATAGCCATTTTCAATAGCCCATTTTGCCCCCATATCAAGAACTTCACTTATCTGCTGCATTGAAAGTCTTATCCTTGCCTTACTTCCTACGCCTGAGGGAACATTTTTGAAAAGCTCGTCAACTAAATTTTTTATAATCTGGCTATTAACATCACTTATCTTCAAATTTGTTCTCACCAAGCGGACGCCACAATTTATATCGAAGCCGACGCCCCCCGGCGAGATGACGCCTTCATTTGCATCTGTTGCCGCTACGCCTCCAATAGGAAAACCATAGCCCCAGTGTATATCTGGCATTGCTAAAGATTTTCCGACTATGCCTGGCAAGGTTGCCACATTTGCAGCCTGTTCTGGAGCATTATCTTTTTTTATTGATTCCATCATTTTTTCATTTGCATATATTACTGCTGGAACTTTCATTTTTAAGTCTCCTTTTATGCCTTTATATGTTTTTGGTATCATGTAGCGGTATTCATCTATTTTTTCGAGAGGACCATTCCACATTTTTTTCACCTATATATCAAACAATACTCTTATTACATAACCCTTTTTATTTCTTTTTACTTCAAGCATGTGATATGTTACCGCTTTTATCTCCATGCCATAGCCATGTTTTTTTATATCATATTCCTCTCCATAAGCTTTTGCCATTAGCTTTTCATTTATTTTTACATCAAATTCTCCAAAGACAAGATGCTCAACATCATGTATATAAAGCAATTCCGAAAGCCAATCAACCAACAATTGTTCTTCATCCATATCAAATGGTAATTCTATTTGCCTTACAACTTTGCTTTCAATTTTGCCTCCATTTGTCATTATGGAAAACATTCCTTTAGCAGCATTTTCAAAAGCCTCTTCCATTGTTAAACCATGAGCTTCTATGCCAATATCTGCAGTATGCTCAATTATTTTAAACATGCTGTTAAAAATTTTAGGTATATAAAGAATTTGCATTCATTCCATGAATGCTAATGCGAAAATATTTTTCTCTCATACATCTTTTTTTTTACAAGCCCCCAATTTATCATAAGAAATAAATATGCAACAATAATAAAAAATTATGAAGCCATCTGAAATTTTAGAGAAAATAGGTAACGAAATCGAAGAATTGAAATATATGCTTATGAAGCCAAAAAGATTGCCATTATATGATTTAATAGAAAGAAAAAATGAAATAATCATTTTAATTGATTTGCCAGGTTTTTCAAAAAGAGATGTTGAAATAGAAGTTGGAGATAGTTATATCGATATAAAAGCTGAAAGGAAGGAAAAGAAGGAAGGAAAATATCTGAATAAGGAGAGGAATGAATCATTATACAGGCATATAGAAATTCCATATAAATTGGATAGCAACAATGCAAGAGCAAGAATGAAAAATGGGGTTTTAGAAATAAGCATTCCAATAGAAAAACAAAAAGGAAAGAAAATAGAAATAGAATGACTATAGCTATTTCTCCAGGCAAAATAATACTTCTTGGAGAGCATGGTGTGATATATGGTAAGCCATGTTTATCAATGGCAATTTCTTTAAAAGTAGCTGTAAATGTTGAAATGGGAAACAGCTACATGGTAAATATGCAACCTATGGATGATAAAAGACATGCATACATAAAAAGAGCAGTGGAAATGATTTGGAATGGCAAGCCATTGGAAATAACAACATTTTCTCAAATTCCTTCTGCAAGCGGCTTGGGCTCTTCAGCTGCCATTACAACTGCTGTCGTCGCCGCCCTCCTAAAGATGAAAAATGATTTCAGTAAGATAAAAGTTGCAGAAAATAGCTTTGAAGTAGAATACAGTGTTCAAGGAAGAGCAAGTCCAAATGATACATCTACTTGTACCTATGGAAAGGCAATTTTGGTGAAAAATGAAAGGCAGGATGGCTACCTATGGAGTTTCTCAAAAGGTGGCAATAACTGGTTTATATATCCATTTGAAATACCTGAAATCAAAATTGTTATAGGAACAACTGGAACAAAAGGGAAAACCCCTCAATTGATAAAAAAAATAAGTAAATTTATAAAAAGTTCTTCTTTTGCTACAGATTTATTAAACGAAATGGAAACACTTGTTTTAAATGGAGAGAAAGCTCTGAAGAAAAATGACATGGTAGAATTTGGTGAAATAATGAATGAAGACCAAAAAATTTTACGAATATTTGGAGCGAGCACGAAAGAGATAGAAAAGTTAATTTCGACGGCAATTAAAGCAGGGGCTTATGGAGCAAAGCTTACTGGAGCAGGAGGCGGCGGAAGCATCATTGCAATTGGAAGCAATCCAGAAAAGATAGCAGATGCAATAAAAAAAAGAGGAAGAGATGCATACATCATCATGCCAGATAAAGAAGGGGTAAAAGTTTGGTAATGAGAAATAGAAGCTATCAAATTTTTTGGAATTTTAATACAATTTTATTATGACAATCTTTTCCTCTCCAAATCCATTCCATTCATTGTATGCTCTTACTTTAATAACATGATTCCCCCGCTGCCCATTCCATTCATAAACGTATGGTTCATCTGTTACAGTTGCCACAAGTTTATTATCAACAAAATATTCCGCTCTTGTTATGTTGCAATCACAACTTGCAGTAGCCATAAAATCAATATTGCCAATGACTATTGCCTTATTCATAAGAGGGAAAGGTAATCCAAAATTAAATAGGTAGATATGATTTGGCCTAGGTTTAATAAAATTGGCTTTTGTTTCTGGTAGCCTTCTTTCTGGTGACAATTTAACAAGCCACCCATCCCAGCCGCCATGACCAAAAGATTTTGTTCTTCCAATAACTATGTAACCATCATCTTGGGTTTGACATACATATGCAGCTTCATCCTCTTTTTTTCCTCCAAAGGAAAGTTCCCACATTTCATTCCCATTTTCATTTATTTTAAAAATCCATGCATCTCCTTCTCTTCCATATCCTTCAAAATTTTTTGAGCCAGCGATTACATAACCATTTTTTGCTTTATTTATGCACCATCCTATCTCAGCGCTCATTTTATAGCCGTATGTTTCATTCCATAGCATGTTTCCATTTTTATTCAATTTTATAACCCATATATCATAGCCAGGCAATGCTCCATAGCTTTGGGTATGTCCCCCAAAAATATAACCATCATTGGTTTCAAAACAATTTCTCATGTGACATATATCAAGCTTTTCTCCTCCATAAGTTCTATTCCATTCCATATTTCCATTTTTATCAACTTTTATAATCCAGTAATCCCAGTTGCCTATTCCAACTTCAGCCCATCCTCCGAGAATATATCCATCGCTTGTAATGCCTACACAATATGCTTCCTCTGAACCATTTCCATAATTGTACAATTTCTGCCATTCAATATTTCCATTTTCATCTGTTTTCATTAACAAAGCAGCAGTATCATCTTTGTTTGTGTTTATATAAACATATCCACATGCAATAAATCCATCTTTAACAGCATGAACCATATAAAAATGCCCTTCTTTTGGTTCATTATATTCCTTTATCCATTCTGTTTTTCCATCTTTACTAACTTTCCATAAAAAACGATGGTATCTTAAATGGCTTATCATATGAGAATGGCTCCCGCATGCAATATATGAATTGCCAACCTCTTCCACATAGGAAACAAATGCCATATAGCTACGGTTAGGCATTTCATATACATTCCATATTGTTTTGCCATTTTCATTTACTTTCATTAGCCACGAGTAATTGGCGGCGCCAATCTGGCGGCTTCCTCCTGCAATGTAATTTCCGTCTTTATCCTGCAATCCGCAATAGAAAAAATCTGTTCCATTGCCACCATATGTTATATTCCATTCTATATGAGGAAGCTGTAAAATATTTGTTGTTTTATCTTCGCTTGCATTATTTAAAGGAAGAAAAAGAAGAAAGAGAACAGAAAATAGAAGTAATTTCTTCATTTTATCTTATAAATGCAAAGAATTTTATTTTATTATAAGCCGTATTTTCTGCATTATTATATGCAACAACTGTCAATTCATGCATTCCAAACATTTGGCTAAGTGTCACTTGATAAGGTGGAGAGTAAAAAGTTTGTTGAAGTTTGCCGTCCATGTATATTTCCACCTTTTCAATATTGCTTTCATTATCTTCTGCAAATACTTCCATTGTTATCTTACCAATTATAATTGGCATAGGCATTGGCATAATTTCTTTTCCAAATATATACAAATAATTTTTTGGTTTTTCGATCTTTATTACAGGAGGAGTTGAATCACTATTAGCATATTTAAATACCCATTCTTTGTATGGCAATCCTTCTGTCTCTCTCAATGTGCCTGTCAATATCTCGTTTTTGCCATCATTATCACAATCTCCAACATGAACACCTGGCAATATGCTGTATGTTTCATTTATTACTGCTTCTTCATAATATCTTACACCATTCCACCCTATTATATGAATATGATTAGTTCCTATGCATGCCTCATTTCTTCCATCATTGTCAGCGTCTCCAATATCAACAGCTTCAACAACATTTTTCTCTCCTTTCCATGTTTTATTCCATACTTCTTTGTATTCCCCTCTCTCTGGATCATATTCAAACATGTAAGCTGTTGGTACTTCATGCGTCCTTCCTCCCAAGCCAACTACAATTTCTGGAATCCCATTTCCATTAATATCTCCTGCAGCAACCCCATATGTCCATACATCCCTATCTTTCCATTTATGGACGACCGTATAATTGAATTTTCCTCCAACGCTTTTAACAACAGCAAGAGTTTGACCGGGACCGCATATTATCTCCGGCTTTCCATCCACATCAACATCTGCAATGCAAACACTTGGTATAAAGGTTTTATAGTATGTGCCATCAGGGTCGTCCCATGCTGCAACTTCCTTAAATTTTTTTGAGACAGCATCCCATCCATATATCACTATCTCCGGCCCATAATTTACCCATCCAAATAAAAGCAACTCATTTTTTCCATCACCATTGTAATCTCCAATGTAGCAATCATAATATATCCAGAAGTTTTCAGCCTGCAAAAACTGCAATTTTTGGAATTGGTTGCCATTCCATTTATATATCCAAGCCCCACTTTTTGATGTATCATTCCAGTTATTCCATACTATGGCAAGCTCGTTTTTCCCATCGCCCATCAAATCGCCGATGGCGGTGCCACCTCCATAAGCAATGCCTTCCGTTATTATTGCCTCTGCCTCATATGTTTGCGTGCTTTCATTCCATTTAAAAACAGTAACATTTTTATCGTTGTATCCTCCTACAACAATCTCATTTTTCCCATCTTTGTCAACGTCGCCAATAGGCTGACAGAACTGTGCATGCCCTGCCGGAAAAATTTTTTCCCACTCAGCATGCCATCCCCGTTGGTATTGCCATTCATGAGGCGATGCATTCCATGGTATAAAAAGTAATAAAATAACCAATACAAACAACTTTTTATACACTTTCATCATCAAAATTAGATTACCTTCAAATATAAAAATTTTATCTATTCGGTGCTGTGTTGAACGAGTAATAAATTTTATTCCAATAAATGGAAAACTAAGCCTGTTAGCAACTTTGGGTCAAACCATGTTGATTTAGGAGGCATGTTTTTGCCTGCCTTTGCTACAGCTTCCAGTTCTTCAATGCTTGTTGGATGCAAATAAAAAATAACATCATTTTTTTCTCCAATTATCTCATATTCTTTCCTACTCAAATTTCCTCCAACAAAGAAAATATTTGGGTCTTTTCTAACATCCTTTATCCCAAGTATTGGTTCTATAATTTTATTATGCAATATGCTTACATCCAAGTTATCAACAACATCATTGCCAACATTTTTTGGAATAATTTTCCACCACTTGCTTTTATAATACATCTGTATTTCATGTTTTTCTGGCTCTTTTAAATCATTCATTTCTTCAACATAAAAATTTTTATTTAACTCATTTAAAAAATTATCATTTTTTATTTTCCTTATAACACGATTATACGGCAAAATGCGAATTTCATCATCACTTGCAGCAAAAATCATGACATATTTTGCTTCCTTACCATTATGTTTTTTCCAGTAATGATAAGCAGATGCCATTCTATGATGTCCATCTGCAATATATAGTTCTATAGAAGAAAAGATTTCTTTTATCTGGTTTATTAAATCATTATCGCTGCTCCTCCATAATTGATGCCTGTATCCATATTTTTCAAAATCAAAAAGTGGTGGCAAAGCCATTACTTCATCCATTTTTTTCTTTAGCTCATCATTTTTCTCAAATATTGTCCATACCAAGCCAGTATTTGCTTTAGTAGCTTCTATATGCTTTATTCTATCTTGAAGGGGCTTTTCTCTCGTTTCTTCATGCTTTTTTATTAGCCCTTTTTCATAATCTTTCAATGAAACACATATTATAAAACCGCGATGACTAAATTCATCGTTGCCCTCTTTATAAACATAAATTGATGGCTCATCCATTACCATATTTTTTTTCAATCTTTCAAATTCTTTTTTAGCATTTTTATATTTTTCTTCTCCATTGCCAATGGGCAATATAATGTGTATGGCTGAATTTTCATTTTTTCTTAACTCACTAGCTTCTTTATCATCTATAATGTCATAAGGCTTTATGCAAAATTCTTCTGGATTTAACGGCCTTAAACCAGAAAATTCTTTAACTTCTACCATAAAGTTGCATACAAATCATGTTTAAAAATTATTTGATGGCTGTTATCAACTATATTTTTTAAATCCCATTTCTTCTGCAACTTCTCTAAAACATTGGCGGCAAAGATGCATTCCATATTTTCTTATTATTCCTCTTTTCCTGCCACATCTCTCGCATCCTTCTATCCTTCCATATTTTTTCTTTTTTTCCTTTATTTTCATTCAACCACCTCAACATTGAATTCTTTTTTAATAAATTCTATTGCTTCTTCTTTCGAAACTCTATGGCTGGCTGGTATCTTATTTCTTTTTATTCTTCTTTTTTTTATTCTATAACCAGCTTTTCCCATTGTTACACATACATCCATTCCAAATATACCAACTTCTGGTTCATATTTCATTTCCCTAAATTCAGTATGGTCAGATATTCCAAATGAAAAATTCCCCTCATCATCAAAAGACCAAGCTGGCAACTTATTATTTCTTACCCATAATGCTTCTTTTAGAAAATTTATTGCCTTTTCTTTTCTTAAAGTTACTTTACACGCTATTGGCATTCCCTTCCTTATTCCAAAATCTCTATTTGTTCCTTTTGATATTGTCCTTATAGGCTTTTGTTTTGTCAATTGCTCGAGCAATTTTTCTGCTTTTCTAAGCCTGTCCCCTCCTTCACCAACTCCAATATTTACAGTAACTTTTTCTATTTTTGGATTTGTCATTGGATTAGCCATATACATCCACCTTCGGTAATTCAATCATTGGTTTATCTTTACCAACTGGAAAAACATATTGCTTTATTGTAGAAAATTCTTTCAGCTTTACAATATTTGGCGACGGCGACATCGTAACCATTATTTCTTCAATTTCAGAAATTTCTCCTGCATGGGTTCCTCCAATAATAAGAGCAACATAGCCTTTTTTCATTGGTATCTTTTCAATTATTTCCTGTTCTGGAATAGAAATTTTGAGAACATCTCCTGTTTTGTAATCATCTTCTTCAACTATAATGTTACGGCCATCATGCATATTCAATTGCATTTTTCCTTTTTTTATTACTGTTTTATTCTCTATCCTAGAGAGTTTCCATTTTGCTTCTTCTTCAGTTATTTTAACAAGCCTTAAAATGCCTCTTGAATCAATCAAAACACGATAATGCTCCTCTATTTTTGGAAATGAAACAATATCCATCAACCCGCATGGAAATTTGTGGTCAATCCTTGCCTTTCCATCTACAAGAACATCATGAGATGAAATTATTTTCTTTGCCTCTCTAGCAGTGCCAGCCAATTTTAAATAATCTCTAATTACGATAGCCAACGGTATGCTACGCTCCGCTGGATGAGGGCCTGGCGACGGCGCCACCGCCCATTTTTTTGTTTTTCTTTCTGTCTTCCATGTTAATGGAGCACGCAATCTTTTTAGATGAGTCATTTTCTCTGCCTGAAACTATTTTGTATTAAAATATTTTACTGTCAAAATTTCAAATTTTTTGAGAACATTTTCTGGGCTTTTTCCAAAAATCAATATCATTGGTTCTTTTCCTATATCTCCTTCATGATATATTACATCTGGCATCTTCGTTGCCTTTTTTATTGCATTTTCTATTCCCCATGGAATTGTTTCTCCTTCTTTTTCTTTTATATCTTTTGGCTCTTCATTTCGGTCATAAAATGATACAATAAAATTTTTTTCTGCTTTTTTTATTGTTTCCTTATCATATTTTATATTCATGACGCTTCTAACGCTTTCATCAAATTCCATCGCTTTAAAAATAGCTCTTGCAAGATGATGTGAGCCACCAAATTTTATTTCCCCAATTCTTGCTTTTTTCCCTGCTTTAACAATTCTTCCTTCTATGGCGACAACATCTTTGGCATCGAGAGCATATTCTTTTGGCAATGAATAAGCAAAATTCATGCCAACTTCTGGTATGTATTCATGCAATTCTGGATGTGAAATTAATGAGGCGAGAGCATTTTTTAAAGAAATATACGCCTTCCATCTTTCAGCAGGTATATGAATATATGCATTCTGATTCACAGGGCAATGACCTTTACCGATTTTTATTCCATATTTTATTCCCATTGTTATGAATTCTTTTGCTATTTCTACTGCTTTTTCCATTTTATATCCTTTTGCAAGATTTGCTGTTATTGCAGCTGAATAACTGCATCCTGTTCCATGAGTACATCCACGTTGCCATGGCTTTGAATATTTTTTTATCTTGCCATCATGGTATAAAATATCTATTGCTTCGTTTTCTTTTAGATGCCCTCCTTTTATAAGAACATATTCTGCTCCATATAAAGAAATTTTTTCTGCTGATTTTATTGCATCATCAATGCTTTTTATTTCTATGCCACTTAATTTTTCTGCCTCCATTCTATTTGGTGTTATTAAATTTGCATTCGGAATTAAATATTTTATTAAAGTTTCAATTGCATCTTCTTTCAATAAAATTGCCCCACTTTTTGCAATCATAACAGGATCGACAACTAAGGGAAACCCATATTTTTTAACAATGCTTGCAACACTTTTTATTATTTCTGCATTGCTCAGCATACCAGTTTTTGCTGCATCTATACCAATATCATCGGCAACAGCTTTTATCTGCTCTTCAACAATATATGGAGGCAAATCATTTATTGCTCTAACTTCTAAAGTATTTTGAGCTGTAACAGATGTTATTGCCACCATACCATGAACACCAAAAGAAGCAAATGTTTTTATATCTGCCAATATGCCTGCGCCTCCACCGCTATCACTTCCAGCAATTGTTAATGCTTTTTTCATGTTCATACCAATCCTTTTTCTTTTGCAAATTTCTGTGCTCTATTTTTTATATCTTCTGTAAGGTTATTTCCATGGGCATCTATTGTAACAACTAAAGGACCAAATTGTTCCGCTTCAAAAAGCCATAAGGCTTCGGGCATACCCAAATCGAGCCAAAAAACATCTTTTAAATGCAACAATTTTGCAGCAAGCACGGCAGCCCCGCCAGTGAAGGCAGCATATACAGCCTTAAATTTCTTGCATGCTTCTGCAGTTCTCTTACCCATCCCTCCTTTTCCAATAATTATTTTTGTATTAAATTTTTTTATAAAATCATATTCAAACATTTCCATTCTCATGCTTGTTGTAGGTCCAGCTGCTATGATATGCCATTCATTCTCTTCTTTTTTAACAATTGGACCACAGTGATATACTGCCACTTCTGAAAAGTTAATTGGTTGCTCTGTTCCTTCAATTGCTCTTTTGTGCCCTTCATCTCTCAATGTTGCAACTTTACCATTTAAATAAATAATATCTCCGGCTTTTATTTTCAAAATTTCTTCATCATCAACAGGCAAACTTAATCTATATTCCATATTCTCCCCTCTTTATCTATTTTTATAGTTTTTCTTCTATTTGCCCAGCATTGCATTGCAACCGCAACAGGAAATGAAGCAGGATGGCGGTGGGCAATTTCAATATGGACATCCAAAGCCGTTGTTTTTCCTCCAAGACCCATTGGTCCTATTCCTGTAGAATTTATTTCATCCAATAGCTCCTCCTCCATTGAAGCAATTTCTTCGTCTTCATTCCTCTCCCCGACTTTTCTCAATAAAGCCTCTTTCGCAAGTTCCATGGCTATATCAGCCCCCCCTCCTATACCAACTCCAACAACAGTAGGAGGGCATGGCTTTCCACCTGCATCTATTACAGAAAATAAAACAAACTTCTTCGCTCCTTCTATGCCATCGCCAGGATTCATCATTTTTAGAGCAGAAACATTTTCGGAGCCGCCGCCCTTCGGCATAGCAGTGATGATGCATTCATTTCCTTCAACAATTTTCCAGTGGATAAATGGGACATGCTTTCCAGTATTGTCTCCAGAATTTTTACCTGTCAAAATATCAACTGCATTTGGACGCAATGGTATTTTATCTGTAGCTTTTTTCACACCATTTATTATCGCGTCTTTTATTATTTTCCTATAAGGAAAGTCAGCTCCAACTTCTATGAAGAAAGTTGGCGTTCCTGTATCCTGGCACATTGGTCTTAATTCATTTCTCGAAATTTCAATGTTTTTCAATATATTCATGAGTTGGAGTTTTGCTATTCCTTCCTCAGTCTTAGCCGCTTCTTTTAAAGCATTTTCAACATCAATTGGCAAATCAGTTTCCGCTCTTAACATCAAATCTGCTATTGCATTAGAAAGCTTTTCTTCCATATTGAGATATGTCATGAATTTTAAAAACATTTGCCCACTAATTTTTTGATAGTTAATTATATAAATCAAAATATGTATAATATTTGGAGGCATAAAAATGAAGGGAAAAAAGATATTGGTTGGGATATTGGTTGCAGTAGTTGCAATATCTGCAATACCCGCAATGAATGGACAAAAGCAAACGGATAACACAAATGTTTTCCATATTGATGGTGCTGTAAAAGCACCATTCAAAATACACAGACTTGGAATAGAAAACAGAGCTACAGCAAACATGGGGAATATATTGCTTTCTTCAAATAGCCCAGAAGATGACTATTTGCCAGCAATAACTGTGGATGGAAGCGGAAACGTAGTAGTCGTTTGGACACACCAGATATCAGGCTTGGATGCTGACATTGGTATGGCATATTCAACAGATAATGGAGCTACGTGGAATAGCAATATTATTCAGATGGACGGGTATCAATACTATGCAGACATTGGCTACATGCAAGGTAGTAAATATGAAGGACCTGCTTGGAATGGACTATGGTTGGAGACTTTAGATCCTTCTAGAGATGGTGGAAATCTTTTAGTTATTCCAGATATAACAGATAGCACTACATGGACAACCTACTCCATAACTGATGGAGGCAGACCTGATGCTACTGACATGTGCGTAGAAGACGACATGTGGTTCCATGAATTTTCTTTTGATGATATAGGACCTGTAATAGGTATGATAAACGATGACCAAGGCATGAGTCAAGGAATAGAGCTATGGTGGTATGGCGTTGATGACACTGGAGCAGTCCAAGAATATGTTTATAACTGGGATGCATGTTCTGTATTAAATACCGAACCAGGCAAGGATATAGATATGGCAGCTGTTCATGATTCAGATCCAGCATGGACAAATGGAGATTATTTCCATTTTGTGAGTGAGCATGACAATCAGACAACAGGACATTCAGAGATTGTTTATAAAAAATGCATACCGAAAGTCCAAGATGACATTGAATTTGTAGCAGATCAGTACTATTTAGTCAAAGGTGATTTTGATGCAAGAGACCCAGAAGTTGATGCATCTGGAAACAATGTTATTGTTGTTTATGTGAGCAACGACAATATATATGGAGACTGGGACATAAAATGTGCATATAGCAGCAATGGCGGCGCAACATGGAATACAAGTGTTGTTGCTGGAACACCTCAAGTAGATGAGACAGCTCCTACAGTATATATATCTGGAACTAGCGCATACTGTGCATATGTCAGCCAAGGAAATCTTTACTTGGTTAAATCTACCGATGGCGGCGCAACATGGAGCCAACCAGAGAAAATAAATGATGTCGATGGAACTGTAATCGGAGATGATAATTCAGTAGATATATCGGCTGGAGGAATAGTATGGACAGATAATAGAGATGGAAATAAGGACATATATTATACAACATTACCTGCTCCAAGAATAGTTATTCAGAAGGTATCTGGAGGAATTGGTGTTTCTGCAGTAGTAGCAAATACAGGAACAGAAGAAGCAAAGAATGTTGCATGGAGTATTGATATAAATGGTCCTCTCGTAATACTTGGAAAACATACAGAAGGAACAATAGATAGCCTTGCTCCAGGAGCACAGCAAACAATAAAGAGCGGATTCCCACTTGGAATTGGTCCTGTTACAGTAAACATAAATGCTGGAGGAGTTTCAAAAACGGCAAGCGGCTTGCTTCTTGGGCCATTGGTTCTTGGCTTGAAGTAATCTCTTCCCTCTTTTTCTATAATTTTTAAAATTAGCTGGAGATTGTGGGAAGGGACGACGATTTTGATAGTTAATTATATAAATCAAAATGTATATATATTTGGAGGCAAAAAATGAAGAAGAAAATATTAGTAATAGGTTTGGTGGCGTTTGCCATGTTAGCGACAAGCTTTACACTGCCAGGAAACGCAGTAAATGAAAAAAATGGAACACAGGCAGTGCCAATAAATGCAAAAGTTTTATATACAATAACTTCTGGTGACGGAAATGTTCAGGTAACATCTGGCACTGAAAATGAACATAACCCATCAGTAGGTACAGACCCGAATGGAGTTTATTACATTGCATATACAAAGGATGTGAGTGTCTTCGAAAATACAATATGTGGAGCATACTCTTCTGATGGAACAACATGGACAAATATGGAATTATTCCCGACAATGGAAGGACTTAAATATGGAAATGAAGTGGAATATGACCCATATGCAAATCTTTTAGTAGGAGTATTTGCAGGATATACATCGGGCTATAACATTGTTTATACAATTCCAGATGCAACAGATCCAAGCGGATGGGATTCTGCGGGATTAACTGGCTCAGGAAATACAGAACATACATATAATTCAGTAATGTTCATGAATCTTGAAGATGGAACGAATATAGGTGTTATTCCATTTATTGCTGATTCGGGTGGTTATATACAGACATGCAACTGGCTTTATTTCACACCATCTCCACTTGATTTCTATGGGCAATATACATACTATGACGCACAATCTGTTATAGGAGCATATAGTCCAGCAAAGATTATAAGAGGAGCAAGTTGGGGAGATAACAATCATGTATATGGATTTGTATTCCAAGCAACCAAAGGCGATACAGGAAGAGATGGAATAGCAATTAAATGGACAACCTATGAGGCACAACCTGATTTAGAATATGTAGATAATCAATTCTGGATAGTTAATAGTTCTTCATATGATGGAATAGACCCAGATATATCTGCAAATGGAAACAACATATATGTCGTATACGCTTCTGATGCAACAGGAAATTATGATATATACTGCTATTATTCTCATGATGGTGGCGCAAACTGGCAGAGCGTAGATATAACATCTTCACAACTATGGGATGAGAAACACCCTGCTGTATATGCTCAGGGAAATGATGTATATGTAGTTTATCTAAACACGGATGAGAAGAATCTTTATCTGGTTAAATCTACCGATGGCGGCGCAACATGGAGCCAACCAGAGAAAATAAATGATGTCGATGGAACTGTAATCGGAGATGATAATTCAGTAGATATATCGGCTGGAGGAATAGTATGGACAGATAATAGAGATGGAAATAAGGACATATATTATACAACATTACCTGCTCCAAGAATAGTTATTCAGAAGGTATCTGGAGGAATTGGTGTTTCTGCAGTAGTAGCAAATACAGGAACAGAAGAAGCAAAGAATGTTGCATGGAGTATTGATATAAATGGTCCTCTCGTAATACTTGGAAAACATACAGAAGGAACAATAGATAGCCTTGCTCCAGGAGCACAGCAAACAATAAAGAGCGGATTCCCACTTGGAATTGGTCCTGTTACAGTAAACATAAATGCTGGAGGAGTTTCAAAAACGGCAAGCGGCTTGCTTCTTGGGCCATTGGTTCTTGGCTTGAAGTAATCTCTTCCCTCTTTTTCTATAATTTTTAAAATTAGCGATATTTTTAAAATCCCTTTTTATATTACTTTTAATGGGAATAGAAGAAATAATTTCATCTTATGATAAAAAAGATATAAGAATAGCTACTGCATGTTCTCATTCGAGTTTGCAAATTTTTAATGGTGCGAGAAAGGAAGGTTTCAAAAGCATTGGGATAGCAATAAAAGAAAAACCATCTTTTTATAAAGCATTTCCTCTTGGCAGACCAGATGAATTTTTTATTGTAGAAAGTTATAAAAAAATAAATGAGCATTCTTCATATTTCTATAAAAAAAATGCAATAATCATTCCACATGGCTCATTTGTTGAATATATGGGAGCTGAAAATTTTCTTAAAATGAATATTCCTACTTTTGGAAATAAATCTGTTTTGCAATGGGAATCAGACAGAGAAAAAGAAAGGCAATGGTTGGAAGAAGCTGGTATAAAAATGCCAGAAATAATTGACGATGCAAGAGATATAAATAAGCCAGTTATAGTAAAGTATTATGGAGCAAAAGGTGGCAGAGGATTCTTTATAGCAAAAGATTATAATGATTTTAAGAAAAAAATTGACAAAAGCAAGCCATACATAATACAAGAATTTTTAATTGGGACGAGATATTACATACACTACTTCTATTCTCCAATTCAAAAAATTGGTTATCCTGTTGGAAATGGGAGTTTGCAATTATTATCCATAGATAGAAGGGATGAAACAAATATTGACGAAGCCCATCGCTTAGGTTCAATTTCAGAACTTGAAGAAATGGGCATTCAACCAACTTTTATTGTTACTGGCAATATTCCAATTGTTTTACGCGAATCCTTGCTTCCAAAAGTATTTGATATGGGAGCAAGAGTGGTCAAAAAAGCGTATCAACTTTTTGGAGGAATAGTTGGCCCATTTTGTCTCGAAACTGTTGTTACCGATTCCCTTCAATTTCGTGTATTTGAAATATCAGCAAGAATTGTTGCTGGGACAAATTTATTTATTTCAGGCAGTCCTTATTCAGATTTGATTCGGCCTGGTTTATCAACTGGACAGAGGATAGCACAGGAAATAAAAGCAGCAATTGAACAGGATAAATTGGATAAAATAATATCATAACCATTTTAAATTTAAATAGCCTATGTGTATATAATTGTGGAAAGAATTGCAAGATTTTGGAAAAAAAAGGATGGGAATGTTAGATGTACTCTATGCCCTCATAACTGCGTAATAAGAGAAGGAAAGCGTGGTCTATGTAAGATAAGAGAAAATAGGAATGGTAGGTTATACACACTTGTCTATGCATCATGCTCATCTGCAAATGTTGATCCAATTGAAAAAAAACCATTATTCCATTTTCATCCAGGTAGCATGGTCTATTCTTTATCAACGGTAGGATGCAATCTAAAGTGCATGCACTGCCAAAATTATTCAATCAGCCAGGTGGCGCCAGAAGAAGCATTTTTGGTTGATATATCTCCAGAGCAGGCTGTAAAAGAAGCAAAGAAAAAAAGTGATGGAATAGCATTTACATATAATGAGCCAACAATATGGTGGGAATATGCTTATGATACCTCAAAGCTCGCTAAACATGCTGGCTTATACACTGTTTTTGTCACAAATGGTTATATAAATGAAGAACCATTGAAAGAAATCTCTCCTTATCTTGATGCAGCAAATGTTGATATAAAATCAATGGATGATGAATTTTATAGAAAAATAACTAAAGGTAGACTTGAGCCTGTTCTAAATGCTGCAAAATTGTATAAGGAACTTGGCGTACATTTAGAACTTACATATCTCGTAATTCCAACAAAAAATGATGACGAAGAGCAAATAAAAAAGTTTGTTAAATGGGTTTTAGAGGAATTCGGAGATGAACAAGTGATTCATTTCACGGCTTTTTATCCAGCATATAAAATGATTCATTTGCCCCCTACTCCAATAAAGACATTAGTAAGAGCATACAACATTGGAAAAGAATATGGGCTAAAATATATTTATCTTGGGAATGTTCCTCATGGCCCTTATGAAAATACTTATTGCCCTGTTTGTGGAAACTTATTAATAGAAAGACATGGATTTTCTTCTAATATTGTAGGAATAAAAAACGGAAGATGCAATAA
>CAZYCK010000003.1:0-8053 GCA_964646055.1 uncultured Thermoplasmatales archaeon
TATAAGAATAAAATTGCTCAAAATTTTGGAAATAATGATTTTTTTATAATAAATGAGATTAGCAAAGACGATTTTAAAATAGTTGTTTTTTCTCCATACAAAGATTATATAAAAGTGTGCGAAGATTCTATAACAGGGCTGATTTTATTAAAAGAAGGAAAAATAATTTACGCAAATAAAGTGGCTAAGGAAATAATAGGTGATAAAAGAAATTTTTATGACATGGTTCATCCAGATGATATAGAAAAATTTATGGAATGGAATAGAAAAAAACCTATGATAATCAGATTAACTGGAAGCAATAAAACAAAATGGGTTGAAGTAATGGCTTCAAAAATTAAAAATGCAAAAGATGGCATGTTGCTTAATATGATTGATATAACAAATATGATTGAAACTGAAGAAAAATTGAAGAAAGAAAAGAAAAAAATGCAAAAAGTTTTGGAAAGAGAAAGAAAATTTTTGGAAGAAATCTCCCATTATTTTTTTAATCCATTATGTATAGCTAAAGGCTATCTCGACCTTTCCATACCAAATGCAGACCCTTCAATGAAAAGAAAATTAGAGATAACAAAAGAAGCTGTCACAAGAGTTGAAAATGTCGTTAAACATATTGTCACTGAAGGAAAAATATATGAATAAAAAATAGGCAAAATTTTTTAATAAAACGGTGTATTAGAATTAAGATGGATGAAGTTGTTAGAGAGCTTGAGACACAGAAAAATGAATTGAAGATAAAACTATATGAAGCAAAAGAGAAGAGAGAAAAGCTAAATGAAAAAACAAAAGAATTAAGAACAAAAAAAAGAGAATTAAGCCAACAAATTGAAAAATATAAGAAGGAAGGATTGATGCATAAAAAAAGGAGAGATGAAATAAATAAGCAGGTGGCAAAATCAAAAGAAAAAAGACATGAATTAAATAAAAAATGTGAGGAAATTAATAAAAAAATAAAAGAAATAAGAAAAAAATATTTTCCAAATCAAGTTCCAATAGAAATTTTAAAACAGAAAAGAGACGCTTTAGAATTTAAGCAAATGACACAGCAATTGAGTAAAAAAGAAGAAGAGGAATTGATAGAACAACTTGCAAAATTGAGTAAAGAAATAAAAGAAAGAGAGAAAATTTTGGAAAGAGATGAAACTCTTAAAGAATATGTGAAAAAGGAAAAACAACTAAAACAAAAAAGTGATAAAGAACATGAAAAGGTTAGAGAACTTGCAGAAAGAGCACAAAAAGAACATATTGATATGCTTTCTTGTCTTAAAAAAATGAAAGAATTGAGAAAAGATTTGAGAAAAATTGAGAAAGAATATATAGTCAGCAAGATAAATGCAGATAAATCTCATAGAGAATTTGTTTCATATATCCAGCAAATTAGAGAGATAGAGGATAAAATAAGAAATATAAAAGAAAAAGAAAAATTTGAGGAAATTGAAAAGGAAAGAACTGTTTTGCAAAAAAAAGCAGATGAAATATACGAAAAATTCAAGAGGGGAGAAAAGCTTTCTACAGAAGATTTAATGCTTCTTCAAAAAGCGGGTTTGATATGATTATCGCTCCCATGGAAATAAATTACAAAAATACTCACTCCAGAAATCCACAAATTTTGATGTTTCCTTACCGCAAATTCTTATTTTATCTTTAATTTCATCAATGTTCCTGCCCAAACTTATTTCATTTAATTTATCTTTTAATAATTTCCTCGCATTTATATATTTTCTTCTTATTTTGACCCAAACTCTACCATCTTTTTCAAATGGCTCTCCAATTGCATTTTCACAATTTTTCCATTTTTTCATAAATGATTGCACATTTTTTTTATCTTTTATTGGCGGCCCCATATGAATTTTCTCCTTTACTATTTCAATTTTTCTTAATTCAATCAAAATAAACGCTTCTTTATTTGCATGCCATGCTTTCCTCATTGGTTCAAAATCATATTTAATAAATAGCCCCTCCATACTTTTTGCAGCTTTTTTTAACTGAGGATATAAAACATCATCAACAAGATTTGGTTTTTCAAAACATATTCCAATGAAATTCTCCAATTTTTTCTCTATTTCTTCAATGCCCATTTTTGGCACTGGGTTTGGAAAAAAGAATTTTTCGCTCGGATTTTCTAAAAAAGCTTTAGATGCTTTAATAAATAACTGCAACTTCTCTTTTGAAAGCGCCGCCGCCACATTGCGTGATGGGTCAACAGGATCAACAAATACAAATTCTTCTTCAAATTTATTACCAATGTTATCTAAAGTTAAAAAAATTTTTCCATGCCAATTGGCCGCATTTTTTATCAAATTTAAAAAACTTCCATATTTTAATATAAGAAGCTCAGCAAGATAACCAGAGAAACCTTCTATCCTCGCCTCCGCCCCATAGCAGCCGATTGCCTTCAAAAATTTTTTAAGAAGTCTTGTTTCATTTTTCATTTTTTGATCCATATGCTTTTTTATATATTGTGTATGAAACGGAGTTCTATCAACAGAGCTTTTCATTTCCCTTATATTTTTTATTTTATAACATGGAACAATATCAACTTCATATCCTTTATAATAGCCTCTAATATATGGATGTTCGGCATATTGTATTCTCCATTCCTTTAAAATTTCTTTTCCTATTGAAATAACAATTTCTTCCATTTCTTTTTTTTCATAATTTTTTGGAAAAAGAATAAAAAAATCTATGTCTAAAGAATCTTTTAAGTAAGTTCCTTTTGCAACAGAACCAACCAACATAGCTTCAATATCATAAGGCTTTCTATTTTCAATTTCTTCAAAAATTTCATTAACGACTTTTTTTAATTTTTCTTCTTCTTTCTCTGATGGCAATATTTTATCAATTACATTTTCAACTAATTTCATATTTTTATCTCAAATATCGTTTCATATAATGGCCCTTCTTTTCTAAGCACACTTTTTTTGAGCCTTATAGAATTGCATTCAATAAAGCCAAAGCTTTTTTCTTTATTTTTTTCTATAACTTCTTTTAAATTCTCTTTTTTAATGCTGCCTTTAACTCTTGCTATTGTAACATGGGGCAAATAGCTTTTTTCTTTAGAAAAACCATATTTTTTCAATGCATCATCAATTTTTTCAGTAATTTTTTTGCTAACGCCATTATCATTAAAACCAATCCATACAATGCGAATATAATTCATGCTCGGAAAAACACCCACTCCTTTCAATTCTGCTTTAAATGATTTTATTCCATCAATGGCTTCTTTCATTGCTTCTTTTATTTTTTCTATTAAATTTTCATCCACTTCTCCCAAAAACTTTATTGTTAAATGAACATTTTCTGGCTCAACCATTTTAAGCTTTGCCCCAGTTTTTTTCAATTCCTCCATTATTTCTTTTATTTCTTCTCTTTCCCCAACATCTATTGATATAAATGTTCTCATCTCTTCATTAATGTAAAGTAATATATCATATTTTCTTTCTCGCAAACTTAAAAAAGCATGAAAGCATAACAACTCAGATGCATGCATTGGATGAAAGCGAGGCTAAAAAATTGCTTAAGAAGTATGGAATACCAACTACAAATTTTATTGTAATCAACAAATTGAATGAAATTGATAAAATTAAATTAAAATTTCCTATGGTTATGAAAGTTTGTTCTCCTCGCATTCTTCACAAAACAGATGTAGGAGGAGTAATATTGAACATAAATGACAGAAAGGAATTAAAAAATTCTTTTAAAAAATTGAAGAAAAAGTTTCCAGAAGAGAAAATTTTAATAGAAGAGATGGAAAAGAAGGGTATTGAAATAATAATCGGCGTTACAAAAGATGAATTTTTTGGAAAAGTTATCATGGTTGGAATAGGGGGAATTTTTACAGAAGTATATAAAGATGTTTCTTTCCGAAAAATACCAATAAATAAAAATGACGCAAATGAAATGCTCATGGATTTAAAAGCTCATAAAATATTTGAAAATTTTAGAATAAAATTAGATAAAAAATCTTTAGTAGAGCTAATTTATAAAATATCAAAAATTGTTGTTGAAAATAAAATTTTGCAGATGGATTTAAATCCTGTGTTTTTATATGAAAAAGGTTTAAAAGTAATAGATGCAAAGGTGATATTAGAATGAAATTATTAGAAGAGAATAAGAAAGTAATTTTGCTTGGTAATGAAGCAATAGCAAGAGGTGCTTTAGAAGCAGATGTTGATTTTGCCACAACATATCCTGGGACGCCGGCATCAGAAATTTCAGATAGCCTTTCAATAGTAGCAAGATACATGAATAAAAATGGAATGGATATGCCTTTTTATTTTGAATACTCCACAAATGAGAAAGTTGCTTTGGAAATGGCGGCAGCGGCGGCAATTTCAGGGCTTCGAGCTATAACAAGTATGAAACATGTCGGCATGAATGTTGCAAGCGATGCTTTGATGACTTATGCTTATGTAGGATGCAAAGGTGGTCATGTTATTGTAACTGGAGACGACCCAAGCTGCCACTCAAGCCAAAATGAACAAGACAACAGGCAATATGCAAGATTTGCAAACCTGCCAATGCTTGAGCCAAGCAACCCAGAAGAAGCAAAAGAAATGACGATAGAAGCTTTCAAAATTTCGGAAGAACTTAAGCTTCCTGTATTGCTTAGAACAACAACAAGAGTTGCTCACATGCGTGGAATAGTTGAATTAAAAAGATTGAATATGAAGAAAAAGAAGGGAAATTTTGTTAAAGGCGATTACGTTACAGTTCCAGAAATAGCAAGAAAATTGCATCCTATTTTGATAAAAAAAATGGAAAAAGCAAAAGAAATGGCAGAAAAAAACAAATTCAATTATATTGAAGATTTTGGAGGCAATTATGGAATAATTACATCTGGAGCATCCTATAACTATGTTAAAGAAGCAATAGATGATTTAAATATAAAAGCAAAATTATTTAAAATTGGATTTAGCCATCCGTTACCAGAAAAAAAGATTGTTGATTTTTTAAAAAATGTTGAAAAAGTAATAATAGTTGAAGAATTAGAGCCGATAATGGAAAATGAAATAAAAATTATTGCAAGAAATAATAATATAAATGTAAAAATATATGGAAAAGGATTTGAAAAATTTAAAAGAATATATGAATATAACCCTGACATAGTTTATTCAACTCTTTCAAGTTTTTTTGGCATTAAATATGAGGCAAAAGAGATAAAAACAAATGCAGCGCCTCGCCCTCCGATTTTATGTCCTGGATGCCCCCATAGGGCTACATATTATGCAGTAAAACAGGTTGCGCCTCCAGATACAATATATCCAACTGATATAGGCTGCTACACTCTTGGTGTTTTGCCTCCTTATGAAACAGCTGATTTTTTGCTATGTATGGGCTCTAGCGCAGGAAGTGCTGGAGGATTTTCAAAAGCAACAGGAAAAAAAGTTATAGCTTTCATTGGAGATTCAACTTTTTTCCATGCTGGATTGCCTGCTTTAATAAATGCAATACATCACAACCATAATTTCACTCTTGCAATATTGGATAATAGCACGACGGCAATGACTGGACACCAGCCTCATCCTGGAAATGCCATAGATGGCATGGGAAATGAAGCAACAGCAATAGATATAGCAAGCATTGTAAAAGGAATAGGAGTTAAACATGTCGAAGTTGTAAATCCCTATAACTTAAAAGCAACAAAAGAGGCTTTTAAAAGAGCTTTAGAATATAATGGCTTATCAGTAGTTGTAGCAAAAGCTCCATGCATACTCCTTGATTTAAGAAGAAGAAAGAAAAGAATAACATTTGAAGTTGATCAAGATAAATGCACTAAATGTGATATATGCATAAATGATTTTGCATGTCCTGCTTTTTATAGAGATGGTGATAAAATAAAAATAAATGATAGCCTATGCACAGGTTGTGGTTTCTGTGTTCAAGTTTGTCCTGAAAAAGCTATAAGGAGGAAAAAATGAAGAAAAGTGTATTATTGGCTGGCGTCGGCGGGCAGGGTGTGATAACAGCAGCAAATATAATCGCAAACGCAGCTTTAATAGAAGGGTATAATGTTATCACTTCAGAGTTACATGGAATGGCTCAAAGAGGCGGGGATGTAAAATGTGCTGTTAGAATTGGAAATGTTTATTCTCCTATAATTCCCCCTCAAACTGCAGATGCTATCATATCTCTCGAGCCAATGGAAGCTCTCCGCAATCTAAATGTTGTTTCTAAAAATGGCATAGTAATTACTGATATTAACCCAATTTATCCTCCATTAACATCAATAGGAATAGGAAAATATCCTTCGTTGGATGATATTTTTGAAAGAATAGAAAAGCATTGCAGGCTTATTAAAATAAATGCAGATGAGCTGGCAAAAAAGGCGGGTAGCATATTGACAAAAAATATTGTCATGATTGGCTCATTTCATGCATTGGGCATATTTCCATTAAAAAAAGAGAATATAATCCAATCAATTTCAGAGAATATAAAAAAAGATTATGTTGATATGAATATAAAAGCATTTGAAATTGGAGAAAAAGAAATAAAGTAGTGCTCCCGTCGGGATTTTCAATCTACTCACATTGCAAGTAGTTTTTTGAACCCGAGTCTTCGGCTTTCTTTGAACCCCTTTCTTAGGAAGAAAGGTGTTTCATCCCCAAAGAAGGGTTTCTCGAAAGGCCGAAATGATTGGCCGCTACACTACGGGAGCACATAGCCCCGGGCAGATTCGAACTGCCGTCGTGGGATTTCTTCAGCCCTTTCTTTGGGGTAAAGCACTTTCTTTTTTAAAGAAAGGGCTTCCAAAGTCCCACATGATTGACCACTACACCACGGGGCTTATTGAGGCTTATTTTAGCATTGCTTATATATTTGCCTGTATATAACTTTTAATGAAAACTGGAGATTTTGTTGAAATAGAAAAAAATGGAAGAAAATGGAAAGGAATTGTCATGCCCCATCATGCATTTAGTGATAGAAATATAATTGTTTTAAAACTCGAGAATGGATACAACATTGGCATAGATGTGAGGGGGGCAAATATTAAAATTATAAAAGAAGGAAAAGAAATAAAAAGAAAAAAAGTTGAAATAAGGCATGATGAAAAAAAACCAACTGTAGCTCTAATTGGAACAGGAGGAACAATAGCAAGCTATATAGATTATAAAACCGGAGCGGTCCGCCCGGCAGCCACACCTGAAGAACTTGCATTTTCCATGCCAGAAATCTTTGATATTTGTAACATAGAAGCTAAAATAATTTTTCAGAAAATGAGCGAAAATATAAAGCCAAAAGATTGGAAAAAAATTGCGAGAGAGACGGCAAGAAAACTCAATGAAGGAAAATCTGGCGTAATAATATCTCATGGAACGGATACGATGGCATACACTAGCGGCGCCCTCGCCTTCATGTTGAAAAATTTGAATGGGCCAGTCATTTTAGTTGGCAGTCAGCGCTCTTCTGATCGTCCCAGTAGTGATGCTTTTGATAATTTAATTGCTGCTGAGAAAGTTGCTTTAACTGATTTGGGAGAAGTCGTAGTTGTGATGCATAGCAGCAGTTCTTCAGGAAAATGCTATATTCATCGTGGGACTAAAGTTAGAAAAATGCATTCTTCAAGAAGAGATGCTTTCGTTTCAATAAATGATGAACCAATAGGAGTTGTTGAAAATGAAGTGAAATTTCTTCGAAAATATAAGAAAAGGAGTGAGGGAAAAACAAAAGTGGATGATGCTCTAAATGAAAATGTTGCTTTAGTTTATTTTTATCCTTCATTGAGAAAAAATGATTTTGAAAAAATTGTTGATGGCAAGGATGGCATAGTTATAGCTGGAACAGGATTGGGACATGTCAGTGATGAAATAATATCGGCTATCAAAAAATTGACAAGAGATGGGGTTATAGTTGTTATGACGACGCAATGTTTCTGGGGAAGCGTGAATATGAATGTATATTCAACTGGTAGGAAGCTTATTAAAGCAGGGGTTATAAATGGCAGAGATATGTTGCCAGAAGTTGCATTAATAAAATTGATGTGGGCCCTTGCTCATGAAAATACTAAAGAATTGATGACTAAGAACATTGCTGGAGAAATGAACGAAAGGCA
>CAZYCK010000003.1:8153-15540 GCA_964646055.1 uncultured Thermoplasmatales archaeon
TTGCAAACGCTTCATTACAAAAACCAAATTGGGGAACTGGTGATTATTGGAATTATGATGGAAATTATAGCATTAATGAAGAGGTGAGCTATGGAAATGCAAGTGCAAAGATAGACATAACAACACATGATATATCTATAAAGCTTGAAGTTGTTGGAATTGAAATAATAAATGTTGCTGGAAAAAACATACCATGTTATAAAACAAAAATGATATCGGCTTCGTCTGGAAGCATTTCAATAGAAATGAATTTAGGAGGAAAACCACAAGAATTTAATGGAGATTTTGATATAAGTGGAAATGGTTACATCTATTTTACAACTTCAAAACTTTCTGTTGCTAAAAATGATGTTACATTAAATATCTCTACTACAATACCTCTTCCAAATATGCCAAGTGGAGCAATGAGCATATTGATTGATTATTCTCCTCCATTAGATTTCATGAATTTTCCAGTCGAAAATGGTGAAAAATGGACTGCAGAAAGCAATGCAACAGTAACATATGGAGGAATGTCTTCTACAAGTGTTGTTGATTTTTCATTTGAATGCATTGGCAATCAAGGAAGCATGTATATAATAAAATCAAATTATAATCCATTTGGAGAAGTAATTCCATTGAATAATACTTTTATATTCTGGAATGCTGAAAAAGGAATGATAGAAAAAATAAAGGATACAGGAGGGAATCAGACGCTAAATTTACAGCTTACGAGTTTTAAATATAGCAACGTAACAAATAAGCCTCCAATCGCAAAAATTTCTTATGAACCAAAGCAACCTAAAACTGGAAACAATGTAATTTTTAAGAGCAATAGTTATGATGAAGATGGCAACATAGTTTCATATTTATGGCAATTTGGAGATGGAAGTAATTCAACTCAACAAAATCCAAGCCATACATACACTCATGCAGGCACATATTATGTAAATCTAACTGTAATGGATAATTATGGAGCAACAAATATGACTCAAATAACAATAAATGTTGAAGGCAGTGGTGGCGGTGGCGGGAGCGGCGGAACGCCTGGCTTCGAGCTAGCTTTCCTTATAGCAGCGATTGCAATAGTCCTATTCAAAAGATTGAGAAAAGATTGAGGTATATTTAAATATAGATTTAGATTAAGAGAGTTTGAGGCAAATGCAGTATGATTCATTACTCAGAAAGCCAAAGCTTACAATCATTTTTTTCACTCTGATAACTGCAGTAATATCAATAAATGCCTTGCATGTTAAAATAACATCTGATATAGAAGTTTATATGCCTGAAAATGAACCAAGTGTTATGCTTTTAAATGAAATAAGAAATGAATGGCCAGTTGATTCTTTAATGATTTATTTAAAAGGGGATAATTTAACAGATATATCGCATCTAAAAGAAATAGATGCAATGGAAAATGCCATCAATCCATATAATGATTTAAGAGATCAAGTCGTATATACAGCAAGTATAGCTTCATTGGTAAGAGATACAAATGCAAATTTTCCGTGTGGAGAGGATAAAATTCCTGATAATCAGAGATATGCTAACATTTTGTTAAGATTAATTCCAGATGAAATAAAATACAATCTAATAAGTCATGATGATAAAGACGGGGTTATAATAGTAACAACAACAAAAAATGCTGATACAGATAAGCTATTGAACGACAGAGTATATCCTATATCTGAATCTGCAAAAGGGATTAAAGCAATTCCAACTGGAATGATAACAATGTATACTCAAACTGTTCAATGGATAATGGAAAGAATATACAATATTGCTTTGATTTCTTTACTTTTGATTGTTCTTGCTCTTTTTGCATTCCACAAAGATATAAAAACCGTTTTTATAGCGATAGTTCCAGTATTATATGCAGTTGGTCTAACATTTGGAACAATGGGATTAAGCAATACAAAATTTGCTCCAACAGTTATAGCAGTTTTGCCATTGCTCGCTTCATTAGGAGTTGCATATTCATTACATATGATAAATTACTTCATGGAATTGATAGGTAAAAAGCCAATGGATGCAATCAAAAGGACTATAAATACAACAGGCAAAGCAGTTTTCCTTTCAGCAATAACAACAATTGTTGGTTTTGCATCCTTGCTTTCATCAAATATGCCTCCCATAGCAAATATGGGTCTTGCTTTTTTGATAGGAGTGTTATATTCTTTCATTTCAACAATGATTTTAGTTCCAGCGCTTTTGCTTGTATTGAAACCAAAAAGAAGAGTTAGCATGGAATGGCACTCCTTAGCAAATTTAACAAAATATAGGAAACATATAATATTGATTTTAATAATAATATCTTTTGTTTCAATAGCTTCCATTCCAAAAGTTTCAACAAGAACATCGGTATGGGAAATGATGCCAATGAAAATGGAAAGCAATGTTTTGATGCATGAATATTCAAATAAATTTAATGCAGGGCAATCAGGAGTTATATTAATTGACAGCTATAAAAAAGAAGGGATGCTTGAACCTAAATTGCTTGAAAAGATGGATGAAATGGAAAAAATGATAAATGTTGGTGTTGAAAATGCATCAGCATATTCAGTAGTTGATGCTATAAAAAAGGCAAATTTTGGAAGGCTACCAGACACAAAAGAAGAAGCTAAATCAATAGTTGAAAAGTTACCAGAGAAATATAAAATAATGATGCTCGATAAAGATTACAGAAAAACTCTTGTTTATGTTGATATGCCAATAATGAGTGTTCAAGATACAAAAAGAGCTGTTGCATCCGTCGATGAAATAATAAGTCAATACAACCCAAAAATAAATGGATATGGGGAAGTTAAACAGCTTACAGGATTGGCTGCAATAACAGTTGAATTGAATGAAATGCTGATGAATCAGCAATTCCGTTTCACATTTATTTCTCTCTTGCTCGTTTTTCTCTGTCTTCTAATAGTTTTCCGTTCTTTCAGATTTGCATCTTTAACAATGATTCCAATTACTTTGCTTTTATTATGGGAACCAGCACTACTTGTATTGTTGAATATCCCTCTAAACGTTTCAACCATAACAGTTTCTTCAATAGCCATAGGCGTTGGCATAGATTTTTCAGTTCACATAACAGAACGTGTGATGGAAGAAATAAAAACAAAAAAAGGGCTACAAGCAATAAAAATTGCACTAACAAGAAAAAGCCCATCTTTAGTAGAAGCAACCATAGCCCTCGTCGGCGGCGGCATCCCAATATTTTTGATGGAATATGAAATGATTACCCAGTTTATAGTTTTAGTTCTTTTTATGCTATCATTTGCCTGTCTTGGTTCAATATTAACGTTAGCTTCAGTATATTCTGCTAAAAATGGAAAAATTGTTGAAGGATGGAAATGAGTTATTTATTATATTTCCCTGATTGAGAAAGTTTTAACATTATATTTAGAAGCAACATCAATAAGTTTTTTATCTTCGCTAACGAGTATATCATTAAATGAAATTGATGCATATAGATAGGAGGCATCATAATAACTCAAATTATATTTAACTGATATCTTCAAAATTTCGGGATTGATTCCAAAATCAACTATTTTCATTAAAGAAATAACCTTGGATACAATTTTCAATATTTTTGTTCCATCATTTAATGAAATATTATTCCTAATAACTTGTTTCCATATAGCATTTCCAAGTTCATAACGGCATAAATCCAATGTTTTTTCATTTACTACTTTTTCTATTTTGCCCAACTCTATAGCCCTATAAATAGAGCTTGCATCGAATATCATCTTTCTCTATCCTCTCTAATTGATTTTATTACTTCCTCAGATGATAATTTTTTTAGCGTATTTTTTAATGATTTTATTTCTTCCTTTATTTTTTCCGCTTCAATTTTTTTAACTTCTCGGTATATCGCTTCTCTTATTACGATAGATGGTTTAATACCATATTGCCTCATTTTCTTTCTTAATTCCTTTGGTATTTTTGCGGATACAACTATATAATCCATAATGTAATACCAATTTTAATACTTAAAATTTACTTTTACCTTTACTTTTTTTCCATATATCTAAAAATATTGGCAATAACAAAAGACATGCTATGAAATTATATAAAATAGCAATTGAGATTAACATTCCAAAAGTTTTTAATGGTGGCAACAATGAAAAAGATAATAAGGAGAATGCTGCAATTGTTGTAAGAGCTGAACCGAGCAATGCAGCTCCTATATCTCTAACAACCTTGCTTGATTCTCCAACATCTGTAAAATCATGGGTTATATGAATTGAATAATCTATCCCAAGCCCAATTGAAAGAGATGTGACAGTTATTGTTATTACATTTAAACTTATGCCAAATAATCCCATTGTTCCAAGAATCCATATTGAAACGAATATGACAGGGAGCATTGACACAAATGCAAGGGTTCTTGAGCCATACTTTTTCCAGAATATTATTTCAAGGATAATAAAAGAAAAAATTATTGTTAAAATAGTTGAATTTACCTGGCTTCTTTGAAGACTATTCATAACAATATGCCCAGTTATTATTCCTCCCGTTATAATATAGCTTGCATTTATATTGATATCTTTTTTTATTTCTCCATACATTTTTTCAATATTTTCCTCTTTTTTATATGTAGAAGTGCTTATCCTCAAAACACATGCATCATAATAGCCTCCTTTTTTATGCAAAACATATTTTCCATTTCCATTTTTATAAATCCAATCATATAATTTTTTAATGCTTTTCCACGTTGTATTTTTTTTAGGCAATCCATTCTCCATAGCATTATTATACATTTTTGCAAAAGTTTTATTATACTCGCTAAAAAATGTATTATTTTCAGCATAAATTTCCATCAATGAAAGTATTGAAATGACGCTTGCTTTTCCATTTATTTTAACAACATAATCATCATCGCTCATATTATCTACAGTATTTTTTATTTGAATGAGCAAAGCAGGAGAAGAAACATTTCCTTTTATTAAAATATCAGCCTCTTCACCAATTAAAGCATCAAAATTTTTTATGAGATAGCTTGTATCTCTCGCAATTTCCATATTTTTTGGCAAAAAATCATTTATGCTATAAGTTGGTCTAAGATTTAATGAAAAATAGGATGCTATTAGTGTTACCAAAAATAAAATAAGAATTGTTTTTCCAGCATTTTTTTTAGCTTTTGAAACTACAAAAGCAAAAGCATTTATGACAATTTTTTTTCTATTGCCCCTTTTAAAATTTTTTATTTCATCAAAAGAAGGTATTAAAGAAATTGTTATAAAAAAACATGATATTATTCCAAATGAAGCCAATATGCCAAATTGCTTTATTGCAGAAATGGAAGAAGAAATATTTGACAAAAATGCAATTGCTGTTGTAATTGTTGCAAGTGAAATGGCTGTTATAACAGGCTTAATTTTTTTATTTTCTTTTATTTTTAATGTAAGGTAGATAGCATAATCTATTCCAGTGCCAACCAACAAAACAGGAACAGCCGTTGTTACAGGATTAAGATAATAACCAAGCAAAGACGCAAAGCCATACGTCCATATTATAGATATTATAAGAATTAAAAGACTTACAAAAATTTCAAAAATATTTCTATAAATGATGGCAAGTATTATTATTACAAGCAAAAACGAAAGAGGCAAAAGAATGCCAACAGATTTTCTATTCGCTTTCATGATTTCATTGCTCACCAGCATGCCGCCGAGCGTCGCCGCCCTGATATGCTGTGATTTTATTTTTGTAATGCTATCTATTCTTTTCTCTTCATTTAGAGCTTTTTCTTCATTAAATATGAGGGAACCATTCAATGATACCTTGATTAAAGTCCCTTCCGCTTTTAAATTGCTTATATTGAAATCTTTTGTTAAAAAAATTGAAAGCAAATCTACAGGAATGAGATGGCTTTCTATTATCAAATGAATGAAATCTTTTATATCACTATCGCTTCTATTTTTAATTTCATTTATTTTATTTTCGTAATTTGCTTCTTTATTACCTAAAAATGCATTTGATATTAAATCAGCTATGCTGAATGGGGCAATAGAAAAATTCTCATTTATTCTCTTTTCAATAACCAAAATATCAATTAAATCTTCTTTATTCAATATATTTCCATCAATAGACTTAACCAATATTGGAACAATATAATAATTCGTGTATTCTTTAAGAATTTCTTCATTTGCTCTAACAATCTTATTATTTGGAAAAAAACTTTCTTCATTAAATTCATATTTAAGTCCTTTAGTAAATATTATTGAAAGGAATATCAACGTTATTATGAATATGGCAAAAATTGTCTTCTTTGGATTTTTTTTAATGCTGAATATTAAATCCACATTCCGAAATAAATTTTGATATAATAAACTGGCGATAAAGTGCTTTTTTATGTTAAAGGTTTTACTTCTTTCACTGGCACACCAGCATAAATTTTTCCTTTTTTCAATATTGCATTTTTTGGAATAAAACTTTTTGCTCCTATTACAACGTTGTCTTCTACAATAACGCCAGGCATTATCAATGCTTCAGTTCCAACAATACAATTTTTTCCAATCTTTGTTTTTTTCAGTATCAATTTATTCTCTCCTATGTGGGCAAGTATCATTGCCTTTGAACCTATCATTGTTTTATCACCAATTTCTATCAAGCATGGATCGAAAATTATTTCATCTAAAGAAAGAAAAACTCCCCTTCCAATTTTTGCACCTATAAGACGAAGGTAGAATGACTTTATTGGAGGATAAACAATTATATTGAGAAATCTATAGACAGGATAGTAAAGAATGAAATACAGATTATATTTAAAATACATTTTTTCCTTCAAATTTTGTTCATACTCCCCTTCTTCATATTTTAAATTCAATACATTTATGAAAAAAGCAGAAGAAAAAATCAATGAAAATAAAAGAATAAAATAATCAAACATTAAAAAAATTGAAAATAAAATGATATGAATTGCTTCAAAAGAAAAAAATTTTATGTCAAAATATAAAAAAATTGATACAGGCACTAAAGCAATTCCATATACAACCATTGGAATAGCAAAAAGCAATGAAGCACGCCATACTTCTTTCTTTTCCTCCATGATTATGATATAGATGCAATCTGATAAAAATCTATTGTTACAATGGTAAAATTTTTTAATTTTGATGCATTACACCATCAGGCAGGGAGTTTTTTGCATTTTTGATGCAAATCGCCTCCTCACCCTCCCTGCCTTCTTCTTTTTAGTTATAAAAACAATAGAAATATTTAAATCGCTTTGGCTTTTCTGCTCTTTAAAAGTGACAGCATGGCTTTCGACCCTGGAAGTACTGGATTTATGCTCTTGGCTACGAGTTTAGTGATGTTGATGACACCTGGCTTAGCGTTTTTTTATGGTGGTCTTGTTGGAAGAAAAAATGTTCTAACAATAATGGCACAGAGCTTTGTTTCTCTCGGCTGG
>CAZYCK010000003.1:15640-23866 GCA_964646055.1 uncultured Thermoplasmatales archaeon
CGGCGGAATCTTCCAGCAGATGGGTATCCTTGATTTCGGAGGAGGCATAGTTGTCCATGCGATAGCAGGCTTTTCAGCACTGGCTTTTGTCTTCTTCATAGGTGAAAGGAGACACACGGACGAAAAACCGCATAACATACCCCTCTTTACAATTGGAGCATCCATTCTATGGTTCGGATGGTTCGGCTTCAACGCCGGCAATGCTTTCGCCGCCAACAGCGTGGCAGTGAATGCATTTGTTAATACACAGATTGGCGCGGCCTTCGCTGCTACGACATGGATGTTTTTAGATGTGCTTAGAGAAGGAAAGCCGAAGACGATAGGCATATTCACCGGCGCACTTGCAGGTTTGGTGGTTACCACGCCGACTGCTGGATACATCACCGTACAGGTAGCCATGCTTATAGGAATATTGGTTGCGATATTCTCCTATTTAGCAATTCTCTACAAGAACAGGAAAGGATGGGACGATACCCTTGATGTGTGGGGTGTTCATGGAATTGGTGGATTTATGGGGATAGTATTTCTCGGACTATTTTCAACTCTTGCAGTTAATAGTAGTGGAGCAAATGGATTATTTTATGGAAATCCTCATTTCTTCCTTGCGGAACTTGTAGCGGTGAGTATTGCTGTAATTTATGCATTTCTATTTACCTATGGTGCATTATGGTTAATAAATAAGCTTACACCTGTAAGAGTATCTCCCGAAGAAGAAGAGAAAGGACTTGACGAGAATGAATTTGGAGAGAAAGCATATCTTTCAGAATAAAATTTTTCTCCACTCCATACAACCACAAAATATATAATTGGCAATTTTTTATCACGCTGATTAGCATGCACAATAAATATGTCGTTCCACTTGTAGCAGCAGCATTCATAACTGTTTTGTTTCTCAATACCTACTTTAATCTAACATCAGGTGTTGCAATAAATAAAGATGGAAAAACAATGGAAGATAAATTCTACCTTTCTGGTCCAGATCCATATTATAATATGCGCCTCCTTGAACAAACCCTAAAAACTGGAAAATTCCCATATATGGGAGGCGCCCACGGCGGGAAAGACCCATTGCTAAATTATCCTCTTACCGGCTCAGGAGGTAGACCACCATTATTCACAATGATAACAATAGCATCTGGAAAATTTTTATCATTTTTTATGCATCCATCTTCTGCTTTTGGATATTCAATGCAATTCTTACCTGCTTTATATGGGGCGTTGCTTGTCATACCAGTTTATTTTATTGGGAAAAGCCTTTTCAATAAAAAAGTTGGTGTCATAGCATCATGGATAATTCCAATGATTCCTATTCATTTAAGTTCCGGTCATGGTTCTGCATATGCACTTTATGATACTGACTCAGCCATACTTTTACTCATTACAACAACGCTCACCTTTTTAATATTCAGTTTAAAAGAAAAAAATGCGATGAAAAGTTCAATTTTTGCAGCCATGTCAGGAATTTTTGCAGCAGCAGTTGCAATGGTCTGGACAGCTGGTGAATACATATTTACTTTAATAGCAGTTTATTCAATTGTTCAAATGGTTGTTGATATATTTGCAAATAAAATAAATGTTCATATTGTAAGGAGTAGCCTGATTGCTTTGTCTGTTGGCTACATTATTGCATTTCCTATAATATGGGTAAAACGTGGTTTTACTTTGAATGTTTATTTATTTGATCCAATAGCGGTTGCGATATTTAGTGGCATATATTTATGGCTTGGAAAAAAGAATATTCCATGGATTTTATCACTGCCATCTATTGCTGTCGTTGCTGGCTCATCTCTTGCTTTCTTATATTTTATAAGAAATACTACAAATGCATTTTTATCACCATTAGTAGGGCTTTCAAAAGTTGTATATCGTGGGGTATATGGAACAAAAACTTCATTGACAATTGCAGAAGCTTCAACATTTGATTTCAGTAGAACAGTAATGTCTTTTGGTCCTGTTATATATTTCTTAGGATGGTTTGGATTTTTTTATCTTTTATATAGATATTATAAAAAAGGATGGAAAAGAGAATACATGGTTATTTTAGTGTGGTTTTCTGTTGAAGTATGGCTAACTTCGCAGGCAGGAAGATTTTTAAATGATCTCGTTCCTTTAATGGCAATACTTGGAGCAGTAACGACATGGTATACAATAGAAAAGATTGATTTTAAAGGAATGATTAAATCATTAAAGGGGCTCGGCGGCGGGCTATATGGCGTGAAAAAAGCCTTAAAATTGAGACATGTTCTTGGAGCGATATTTATTGCCTTTTTCATTGTTTTTCCAAATGGATGGCTTGCCTTTGATGCTTCCATTCCATCTACAATGAAAAATAAATTTCATACTGATAAGCTTGGAGCTTTTGGATTGGGCGTGCATACTGAGCAATATTGGACAGATGCGTTGTCATGGCTACATAATCAAACAAAAAATTATAGCATTGATAAAAAACCTGCTTTCATATCATGGTGGGACTATGGATTTTATTGTGTTGCAGTAGCCCACACTCCTACAGTAGCAGATAACTTTCAGGAAGGGATACCACCAGCTGCAAATTTTCAGACAGCAGAAAGTGAGGATGAAGCAATAACAGTTTGGATAACAAGACTTGCTCAAGGAGATATGCAAAAACATGATGGAAAAATAAGTTCCAACCTTAGCAAGGTTTTTGAGAAATATCTTGGAAATGAGAGCAAAAATTTAACAAATATACTTGAAGAGCCGACAAAATATGCTCCTTCATATAATACGATAATAGGAAAAGAATATGGAGGAAAGAAGTATCATGTGAGAGACATAAATGCACGCTATCATGATGCAACCAAAATTCTGATGAAACTTAATGATGAAGAACTAACAATGTTGTATAGAGAAGCGCAAAATGTTACTGGATATAGCATCCGTTATTATGGAGTCGAAGGATATGACATAAATATATTTAATGTTTTTACATTTCTTGCAGATAAAGGAGTTTACGGATATGAAACTCCAGAAGATAAATACTTTAAGCTGTGGTATGTTGCCAACAAAACAAAGCAGAAATTTACACCTGATGAAGTTAAAAATATGACACAAAGCATGAGTAGATCAGATATAGAAAAAGTTTATGGAAGATTTATTCCTTATGTAGAAAGGAAAGATGCTTTTTATAACAGCATGACATATCATACATATTTGGGCAATATACCTAAAAACATTTTTGAAAATTATTCCAGTAACTACCAACTTGCATATTATATGAATCCAACTTCTGGCATGAAACATTTTATAGCTGAATATGTCTCTCCAGTAACAAAAGATAAACCGTTTTATTTTAATAGAGGTAGTTTATGCATTGGCTTGCCAGCCGTTGTAATAGCAAAATATTATGAAGGTGCTGAAGTGAAAGGAAGCATTAAAAGTGAAGGACAACCCATTTCAGGAGCTATTGTAGAAGTGCAGAAAAATGTAACAATTTTTGGAATGAATAGATCGATAGCCCATGATAGAACAATAACAGATTCAAATGGAAATTTTAAAGTTATTGTTCCTGGAGGAAATGTAATAATTGATATATATAACTATGATAGCCAAAGTCATAAAAAGGTTGACATCAAAAAAATTTATTTAAAAATAAGCGAAGAACAAGCTACAAGGATTAAACCATGGAAAATTAATATAGGAACAATAAATGTTGAAAAAGGAGAAGTTAAAGGAATAGTCTATTGGGATAAAGATGGAAACGGTAAATACAATGCAAGCATAGATAAAAAAGTAGATGCAACTGTTATGCTTGGAAGCAAACAAGTTTCAACCCATAGCGGCGAATATGAAATAAAGCATTTAATTCCATCTATCTATCCAATAACAGCAGTCAAGCCGGGATATGATGTATCAAACAGAGGAAATGTTGAAGTAAAACCAAATGCAACATCATGGTATAATATATCGCTAATTCCATCAAAGGTTAAGGTGCAGGGAAAAGTATGGTATGATTCAAATGGAAATGGAAGGATTGACAATAATGAAAGCATAGCAAACGTGCCGATAACATTTACAGTTATAAAAGCTCCAGATAAAAATGCAGGAAATGATACTGCATATTCAAATTCAACGGGTAACTATTCAATAAATCTTTTCCCAGCAAACTATAGAATAGAGGTTAATTACACTCCAAATAATGCGATAGTCCATTATACATATAAGGCAACAATACAAATTAAAATTGGAGACAGCAGTAAAACAGTTGATATAAAATTACGTAAAGAATGAAAATTGAAGAAATAAAAGAATTAAATGCAAAAATAATAAAATGCAAAAAATGCAGACTTTGGAAAAGTAGGACAAATGTCGTCATTGGTGAAGGAAATTTGGATGCGCGTATAATGATGGTGGCTCAGGCGCCGGGCGAAAATGAAGATAGAGAAGCAAAAATGTTTATTGGCCCATCTGGAAAAGTTTTGAATGAACTTTTAAAATATGCAGGCGTTAAAAGAGAACAGATTTATATGACAAATTTGATAAAATGCTTTCTACCAAAATATAGAAAACCAAAAAAAGATGAAATAGAAGCGTGCAGCAAATATTTAGATAGGGAAATAGAAATAATAAATCCTGAGATAATAGTTCCTCTCGGCTATTATGCAACTAAATATATCTTTAAAAAATATGGAATAGAGATGCCAGATATGCCTTATGGAAAATTATTTTTAGCTGAGAAGAAAATATATCCATTGCATCATCCGGCGTCGTTGCTTTATAATGACAATATTAAAGAAGAAATGATGAAACATTATTCAAAACTTAAAATTTTTATGCATGAATGTAAATGGTTTCCTGTATGCCCAATGCATTATTTTTATGACAAAGGCATGCTTGATAAAAAATGGATTGAATTATATTGCAAAGGTGATTGGGAAAGTTGCATAAGATATCAAATGGAAGAAAATGGTGTAGCCCATCCTGATAATATGCTTCCAGATGGGAGCATTGACGAAAATTTGACGGCATAATACTTAAAATATGTTGCCATATTACTCACATGAAGCTTGTTGAATGTGTTCCAAATTTCAGCGAAGGTAAAAGGAAAGAAGTTATAAATGCAATAATAAATGAAGCAAAAAAATTTAAAGTAAAAATTTTGAATGTTCATTCTGACCCAAGCCATAATAGGACAGATGTAACAATTATAGGAGAGCCAGAAGAAGTAAAAAAATCTGCTTTAGCCATGGCGATAAAATCTGTTGAATTGATAGACATGAATAAGCATAAAGGCGAGCATCCAAGAATGGGGGCGATGGATGTTGTTCCTTTTATTCCTTTAATGAATGTAACAATGCAGGATTGTATAAAACTTGCAAATGAATTTGCAGAAGAATTTTCTTCTAAAACAAATGTTCCATGCTTTTTATATGAAGAAGCTGCCAGGCAACCAGAAAGAAAAAATTTGGCTGATGTAAGGCGAGGAGAGTTTGAAGGATTGAGAGAGCAAATAGGAAAAAATCCTGAGAAAAAGCCAGATTATGGGCCAAATAAAATACATCCAACAGCTGGAGCAACTGCAGTAGGAGCAAGAGAATTTTTGATTGCATTTAATGTAAATCTCGCTACAAATGACATCGAAATTGCAAAAAAAATTGCTAAAGCAGTTCGTCATAGTAGCGGTGGCTATAGATATGTAAAAGCCATGGGATTTGAAGTTGGAAGCGTGGTTCAAGTTTCAATGAATATGACAAATTATAAAAAAACGCCATTATTCAGAGTTTTTGAAACAATAAAAAGGGAAGCAGAAAGATATGGAACGCACATTTTATCAAGTGAAATTGTTGGAATGGTTCCATTAGATGCAATTGTTGATGTTGCCAGCTTCTATCTCCAGCTCAAAGAATTTGATTCAAGCCATGTAATAGAAAAAAGATTGTTGGAGGAGATAACATGATGGAAGAGCTATCAATAAAAAATTTTATCGAAAAAGTTGCAAGCCCAGAGCCAACACCAGGCGGCGGAAGCGTCGCCGCTTTGGCTGGCGCCATAGCATGCAGCCTTGCTGAAATGGTCTGCAATCTAACAATAGGAAAGAAAAAATATGTTGATGTTGAAGAAGACATGAAAAAATTCTTGGATGAGCTAAAAAAAGCAAGAATGAAATTTTTAAATTTAGTAGATGAAGATGCAATTGCATTTAATAAGGTGATGAAGGCATTTAAAGAAAAGAGTAACATTGAAGAAGCTTTAAAAAAAGCTGCAGATGTGCCATACAAAACATCCAAAAATTGTGTTGATTTGATGGAAACAATAGCCAAAATTGCAGAAAAAGGAAATAAAAATTCTATAACCGATGCTGGTGTTTCAGCTTTGATGATGAAATCTGCATTTCATTCTGCTGTTCTAAATATAAAAATAAATTTGAATGGTATAAAAGATGAAAAATATAAAAAAGAAATTGAAGAAAAAATAAAAAATATGGAAAATATGATGGAAATCAAATTTAATAAAGCTATGAAAATAGTTAATAAATGGCTGGAAATTGGTTAAAATGAAGAAAATAGAAGAAATTGCAAAAAGCATTGGAATTAGAAAAAAAGAGCTAATTCCTTATGGAATCTATAAAGCAAAAGTAGACCCCAATATTCTAAAAAGAATTGGTGGAAGAAAAGATGGAAAACTCATTTTGGTAACAACAATAAATCCAACTTTCGATGGAGAAGGAAAAACAACAATAACAATTGGATTGGCTCAGGCTCTTTCAATGCTTGGAAAGAAAACAATGCTTGCAATAAGAGAACCCAGCATTGGTCCTGTAATGGGAATTAAGGGCGGAGGAACAGGCGGCGGCAGGTGCCAAGTTTTACCTGCTGATGACATAAATTTGCATTTTAATGGTGACATGCATGCAATTGGTAGTGCTAACAATCTTTTATCTGCTTTATTGGATAATCATATTTTCCATGGAGATAAATTTCATATTGACCCCAGATACATTGTATGGCCCCGCGTCATGGATATGAATGATAGAAGCTTAAGAAATGTTGTCGTTGGATTGGGAGGACCAAAAAATGGTGTTCCCCGTCAAGACAGATTTTCAATTACGGCTGCATCAGAAATAATGGCAATTTTATGTTTGAGTAATAGCATGGAAGAGCTTAAGAAAAGAATGGAGAAAATAATAGTTGCATATTCTTATGATGAAGAGCCAATAACATCAAAGCAATTAGATGCCGTTGGAGCAATGGCTGCTTTATTAAAAGAAGCAATAAAACCAAACTTGGTTCAAACAACAGAACATGTTCCTGCATTTGTCCATGGAGGGCCTTTTGCAAACATTGCCCATGGAACGAGCAGTTTGATTTCAGCAAAAATTGGATTGAAACTTGCAGATTATTTTGTTACAGAAGCAGGATTTGGAACTGACTTAGGAGCAGAAAAATTCTTCAATATTGTTTGTAGATATGGATTAAAGCCAAGCCTCGTTGTTTTAGTTGTAACAACAAAAGCATTGAAATGGCATGGAGGAATGCCACTTGAAGATGCAAGAAGAGGGAAAAAAAATATAAAAGCTTTAAAAAAAGGATTAGAAAATTTGAAAAAACATATAGAAAATGTGCAGATGTTTGGCTTGCCATTAATAATTTCATTGAATAAATTTCCAAATGATGGAGATAGAGAAATAGAAGCTATAGAAGATTTTTGCAATAAGTTAAGCCTTCCATTTGCTGTTGCAGATGTATATAAAAAAGGAGGGGAAGGGGGAATAGAATTGGCAGGCAAGGTTATTGATTTAATTTATAATATAAAGCCAAAATTCAAATTTTTATATACCTTGGATACACCAGTAAAAGAAAAAATTGATATAATTGCAAAAAAAATATATGGAGCGGGCAAGGTTGTTTATAGTGTTACAGCAGAAGATGATATAAGAATAATAAATAAACTTGGCTTGATAAATTTACCAATTTGCATGGCAAAAACACCATATAGCTTGACAGATAATCCAAACATAAGAGGAAGACCAAAAAATTTTAAGATAACAATAAAAGAAATTCATATTTCTGCTGGAGCAGGCTTTTTAGTTCCAATAACTGGAAAAATAACAACAATGCCAGGGCTGCCTGCAAAGCCAGCGGCCGGCAGAATAAATGTAGATGAAAATGGAAACATAGTTGGCATTGAATAATAATAACTCCTTCTTATCAGAAAAAGGAAGTGATTGGCAATGCTCTCAAAGTAAATCTTTTTCCATCTTCTGCTCAT
>CAZYCK010000004.1:0-21246 GCA_964646055.1 uncultured Thermoplasmatales archaeon
AGAAGAATTAACACAGCTATTACCATTGTTGCAATAATTGTTCCATAGCTTTCTCGATTTTTTTCATGCTGTATCCCAAAAAGTTTTTCATCTGTTTGAGAGAATATGCTTTCAATTATTTTCATACTCTCTTTATATTTACCTTTATCCGCAAATTCTTTTGCTTTTTCATAGCTGTATGTATAATCACTGCCATTAACATTTTTTTCAATTTCAACTCTTGCACTACACATATCTAAAGAAATTTTAGAAACAGTTTCTTTTGAATAATCATCAAGTTTATTTATATTTCTCTCCATATTGCATATGGTTTTATAATAACTTTCATTCCATAAATTGAGTAACATTTTTTTCTCATTATCATTTATGTTCGCCCATAATTCTTCCAAAGCAAAAGCCTGTTTTTGCATACTTGTATCAGATGCTGTTAAAATCAATGATGCCTTATCGTAATGTTTTTCTGCAAGTTTTTCTACATTATCATTTTCATTTATGAATACATCCTCAACATTTTTAAAATCTACTTTATCAAATTGAAGAAGCAAATTTAAAGCCACATTTGCAGCATCTCCAGTTGTATATGGTTCATAAATCTCATCGTCACATATATGGACTGGAACATATATCGAAGCTCTTTGATTTGGAGCAAACCATCCCATGGTTAATTTATTATGCCCATCTCTCGGGATTTTAAAAATCATGGCTCCTTCATTTTCTCCTTCGCTCATGCCCCGCAAACCATTTAAATCATCTGATGTTAATCGGGATAAATCCATTAAATCTTTTACATTTATGCCACCTTTCATCAGCTTGCCTCTTAGAATATTTTCCCACTGATAATATTCATAGGAAACTTTTATCTTGGCACTTTTACCATTACATTCTATTAACTCAACCCAGAAATTTCCAACCTTGCTACCTTTTCCTTCATCAATTCTAACCTTTTCTCCAAATGGGACTTGCTTAACAACTATCCAATTTTCACCAATTTTTGTAACTTTTATTCCAAGCAAGCCGCCGAGCCTAACAACGTGCCACTTAGAAACACTTCCTTCAAATATTTTATCAAAAGAACTTGCAATCGTTTTCTTAATCAATCTGCTATCCCATAACATTTTTGGGTAATTTGATTGAATTTCAACGCCATTAACCTCGTTTTCTAAAAAATGAATTGCATCAGCTTCTGCCACATAAGCCTTATTTGCTCCAACGACAAATAAATTTTCTCCTACTTTTGGAGCATGCATTTTGGTGACTTTTTCTAACCTGCTCATTGCTTCATCAACACTGCTTGCATTCTCAGCAGCATACATAAGCCAATCGAAATCATCCCATGCATATCTTGTAGGATTAATATACGCAGTCGGCGAATCAGCATCTCCATAAGCAATGCCGGCGTCGCTCATCATCATTCCAGCTTTTATTATATTCGGCGGCGTGTCGCCTTTTGTGGCTACGCCTATTATTTTATGATTGAGCCGAAAAATCCATGGTTCGTTTTTCCAAGGATTGTGATATGTATATTCATATCCTTTATTTGCTATAAATAAAACCTGCAAGCCTGGGCGCGAGGGGTCACGAATTTTCATGAATAGGCTGTAATCTCCAGCTGTAAGTCCATCATTTACAATTACATCTTTGCATGCTGAAACAATAGGAAGAGATATTAAGGATGTTACAGCAATTATAAGAGCATAACTTGCAAATTTCATCAAAAAGATAAATCTTTATTACTAATAATTCTTTGCATTTATGCTATTCCTGTTAAGATATTCTGAGATAGGACTTAAAAGCTGGAAAGTGAGACAAAAATTTGAAGATTTGCTCATTAAAGATATTAGAAATGCTATGATGTATTACAATATCCAAAATAAAATAATGAAAATGGAAGGTAGAATAATAATTGAAGCGGGCAATGAAGCAATAAATGTTTTAAAAAAAATAGGAGGGGTAAAATCATTTTCTCCTGTAATAATAACGACTTCAGATTTAGATGAAATAAGGAAGGTGGCGATTCAATATTCTTCATATATAAGCAAGGAAGATACATTTGCAGTAAGAGTAAGAAGAATCGGCAATCATAATTTTAGAAGCATTGATGTTGCCAGAGCTGTAGGAGATGACATAAGAAAGAAAAGGAAAGCAAAAGTTGATTTAAGCAATCCATCAAAAAAAATTTTTATTGAAATAAGGCAAAAAATTTCATTCATATATAATGAGGTGTTAAAAGGAATTGGTGGATTGCCCTATGGTTGCCAAGGAAAAATAGTAGGAATTGTTAAAAATGATAGGGATATAGAAGCAAGCTGGCTTATGGTAAGGCGAGGTTGCCATGTTGATTTTGTTTCTACGCCAGACATGAAGGACAAAATTAATGAAATGATGGAATGGAGAGAACATAAAATTTATTTTGATAAGGATATAGAAAAAATTGTTATGAAAACAAAAGCAAAAGGAATTGTTGGCTATGCAAGATTTGTAAAAAAAAGTGTGCCAGTTTTTTACCCATTGCTTGGAAAAGAATTTATTGATGCTATAATTTAAGATAAAATGAAATTTATAATATATGGCGCAGGAGCATTGGGCTCATTAATTGGCGGCTTGTTATCTAAATGCCATGATGTTTTATTGGTTGGGAGGAAAGAGCATATAAATACAATATCAAAGCATGGATTAAAAATAGAGGGCATAACAAATGAAATTTTTTATCCTAACGTGGAGTGGGATGGAAGCGATTATGATTTAATGATTCTAACTGTGAAAGCTTATGATACAGAAAAAGCTATGAAGCAAGCTATAAAAAAATTTGGTGTTATGCCAGTTTTAAGTCTTCAAAATGGTTTGAAAAATGAAGATATAATAGCAAAATTTGTTGGAAATGAAAATACAATTGGAGGCGTAACAAATCAGGGTGTAACGCTTGTTGGTGCAGGTAGAATAAAGCATGCTGGAAAAGGAATTACAATTATTGGAGGAAAAAATGAAATGGTTGAAAAAATAGCAAATGCATTCAATAAATGTGGAATAGAAACAAAAATCAGTAAAAATATAAAGGAAGAGATATGGAGAAAAACAATAATAAATTCTGCAATAAATAGCCTTACAACTATATTAAAATGTAAGAATGGGGAGTTAATAAAATATAAAAATTTAATCAAAAAAATTTGCAATGAAGGAGCTAAAGTAGCAAAAATGGAAGGATACTCAATAAATGATGCTTTTGAAAAAACTATGGATGTTGTAATAAATACAAAAAATAATTATTCTTCAATGCTGCAGGATATTATGAATAAGAAAAGAACAGAGATAGATGAAATAAATGGAGAAATATCAAGGATTGCAAAGCTGCATGGCATGCATGCATGTTACAATACTGTTTTAACAGAAATAATAAAAGAAATGGAGAATGTTGGCACCTAGGTTGGCCTGTCGGTCATCTTTTCTCCCGCAGGGGCCCATAGGCGCCTGTCGCCTCACGCTTGCATCTCTAATCATCAATCATAGAGACCTTCGAATGAGGCATTATCTGAACCAATTATGAAATAAAATTTTTTCTATTGCCATTAATCAACTTTTATTTTATATTCATTTGAAAATGCAAAATTTCCTACGCTATCAAATGCTTTTATTTTGAATGAATGCAATCCTTTATCCATTTGACCCAATTCTATTCCATATAATGGCGAGTTGCTTTCATTTTTTAAAGCATCTTCATTATGCCTTTTTTGGACAGGATAATCTGCATACCTATACATTTCTTTTTCATTTCCATCTATTATTATTTTAACCTTGCTTATATTATAGAATGTTTTAACTATGTCGGCATAAACAATAACGTTGCTTTCATTTGTTGGCAACGATGGCTTATAATACACATTTTTTATATCCGGTTTTTCTTTTACTCCCAAGATTGCAAAATTTATTGCTTCCTTTGCTTCATTTCCTGCTCTGTCGTATGCAATAATCTTCAAATTATAATCTCCTGGTTGCAAAGAGATATTTAGGTTAAATTTATTTGATAAATTTATCTCATTTCCTCCAACAAATGCTTTTGCCATTTTTATTCCATCATTGTCTTCTATTGTCCCTTTTAAATTAAGCCATTTCATTGCCTCTCCTTTTTTTGGGCTTTCAATTTTTATCATCGGCAGAGATAAATCTTCAATATCTATCTTATACAATTTTTCAAAATCATTACATTTAGCATATATTTTATGTATTCCAATACTTGCATTCCAGTTTATTGAAAAATTGCCATATACATTCCATGTTTCATTATCTATATTTATTGTTCCCTCTTTTGTTGAATATCCTTCAATTTTAACATTTTTTTTGTCCACGATCGGTATTTTCAGAGTATTTGAATTTGGGCTGACAATATGAATAAAATTTCCATCTCCTTTTACATTAATTTTTAACTTAAGCATAATATCTGTTCTTTTTGCGTCATTTCTAAAAACTATATAGCAATTTGTTGCATTAAATTGTAGCTTACCATTTTTTTCGTATTTATAATCATAGCATTCAAAATTGTTGCCACTTAAATATTTTTTAAAATTCTCTTCATCAACAACAAAACATTTTATTTTTGAACCGACTTTTTGATAAGCATTTTTCCAGTCCCATGGATTTCTTTGATTCTGGAAAGCTTCTGTATCAAATTTTAAATTGAATCTATATTTTCCATTCCCTTTAACAATCTTTGGTTCTTTCATTGTTTCATGGATGTCAGGAAGCATGAAATGGACATGAATATTTCTGGTTGAATTTGGAAAAAGAGTTACAAAATAATGTAATGCATTGCTCTTTCCCAAGCCATAGGGTCCAATATAGCCCAGTTCATCTTTTGTTATTATAAATAGATATGAATGCCCCAATCCAAGATTAAAAGAACATTTTCCATCTATGCCAGTAAAATTCCATGTGCTTGGAAATATCCATGGTATTAAGCCTGGAACGCGCTCTCTATAAAATGTTCTCGCCTTTTCATATTCATCCTCCCATTTTTCTTTAATTTTATCTGGTAAACTTGACCATATTTTTGCCACATATTTGTCCCACAATTTGTCTTTAAAATTGTTTGCCTTCCAGCTTCCTACAACTATTACGCGGACGCCATCAACAGGCTTGCCTACAGCATCTTTAACGCTGACAACAACTTTTGCCCTGTCTCCTTCCTTTATATATTTTGGAGTTACATCATATATGCTGCTATCACCATTCCATCCAAAAAGAGAAGAAATTATTTTATGCCAGCCATATCGATATTCATAATAATTGGCGACACTCCCGCCGCCGTCCGCCCACCAGTTGTCGCATTCATGCCACCCATTCATCCAAAATTCACGCCATACATGGTCTTCTCCAAGGTCATTTATTCCAACACTTGGTATGAGAGCTGCCCTTTGTGCAGCAACGCTTATCTGTTGTAATTCGCCGCAAAAACCATTATGCTCATGGGCTATAACATTTGGCTGGCCTGGACGGTCGCCTATAGCAAGTTGATTTACAGTTTTTCCAACCCAGTAATTTATTGTTTCTATAGCTGTTGGATGATTTTCCATACTCCATTTCCATGTTCTCTTTGAAGGCGGGTGATAAGATTTTCCGTCCCATAAATATTTTATTCCATGCAATTTTTCTTTCAGCAATGGATAGCCAATGTCATTGTGGTAAAATAAATATTCTCTCCAGAATTTTTTATAGATATAGCTTGCATTTTCAAATGTAATACGGGGATGAACAACATACCAATAATATATTGACATGGGACAAACAACATGCTTTACAGAATTATTTTGCAAGGTATAATATTCCAATGTGCTTGAACCATTATCAAAATCTATTATATTTGCATAATCAATGTATTTATCATTCTCATATAAAAAACGGGCATTATCATATAACAATTCTGGCTCTGGGATGGCATTTGAAGGACATGTTGCTATGGAAAAAGCTATCTCATCAACATAATTTTTTGGGGCATTAAGCAATAAATCTGCATATTTATCACCATTTTCACCAATATCTTCAAGTTGTTTTGCAAGCCTTAATTGAATCCATGGAGGAGCTATTGCAACAGCTTTTTTCTCTTTTTCGCTTAAATTAAAAGATGGTTGTTTAAAACTTAGCCCATTGCTTTCATTAAAATGTATATAGAAATCATCTCCAGCTTTTATATAAGCTTCTCTCTCAAAATTTCCTATAAAATCATTTTTTAGTTCATTTTTTGTTGTTATGCCAGCAACTGGAAAAATAATCAGTATGGAAATAAGCAAGCAAATTAACTTTTTCATAATGTTATAGCATTCAATAAATTAAATTTTTGGTGGAGCATGAGAAATAAAAATTTCTTTTATGTTGTCAATAAAATTTAAGTATTGAATTACATATACCCCCATTATGAAAGAAATAACAGAAAAAAAGGTTTTTCCGCCGCCTGCTGACTTCCAGCAAAAAGCAAGGATTAAGAGCGATGATGTCTATAAAGAAGGCAAGGATTATGAAAAATTCTGGGAGGCAAGAGCCAATGAGATGATTGACTGGTATAAAAAATGGGATAAAGTTTTGGAAGTTGATGAGCCATATTATAAATGGTTTGTTAACGGCAAGTTAAATGCTTCTTACAATTGCCTCGATAGATGGATTGAGCAGGGTAAAGGAGATAAGCTGGCTTATATATGGGAAGGAGAAAATGGGGAAGTAAGGAAATATACATACAAGCAATTGTATGAGGAAGTAAATAAATTTGCTAATGCATTAAAAAGCATAGGTGTAAAAAAAGGAGATATTGTTTCCATTTATCTTCCAATGATTCCTGAATTGCCGATAGCCATGCTGGCTGCAGCCCGCATTGGGGCGCCACATTCTGTCGTTTTTGCTGGTTTCAGCGCTGAAGCTCTAAGAAATAGGGTTGAAGATGCTGGTTCAAAATATTTAGTGACATGCGATGGATATTATAGAAGGGGCAAAATTTTAAATCATAAGGAAAAGACTGACGAAGGTATAGAAGGGCTTGATTTGAAAAAAGTAATAGTTGTTAAAAGAGCAGGAAATGATGTTTTGATGAAAGAAGGCAGAGATGTATGGTGGGATGACGTTATTAAAAACCAGCCAACAAAATGCCCGCCTGCTGTTATGGATGCTGAAGACCTATTGTTTTTAATGTACACATCTGGAACTACAGGAAAGCCAAAAGGTGTTATGCATACTACAGGTGGCTACATGGTTGGAACAACAACAACAATGAAATGGGTATTTGATGTTAAAGATGATGACATTTATTGGTGCACAGCCGATATAGGCTGGATAACAGGGCATAGCTACATTGTTTACGCGCCTCTTGCAAGCAATGTTACGAGCATAATATATGAAGGCGCTCCTGATTATCCCTCAAAGGATAGATGGTGGGAAATCATTGAGAAATATAAAGTTACAATTCTTTATACTGCTCCTACTGCTGTTCGTCTTGCTATGAAATGGGGCGAGGAATGGCCAAATAAACATGATTTAAGCAGTCTGCGCCTCCTTGGAACCGTTGGCGAGCCTATAAATCCTGAAGCATGGTTGTGGTATTACAATGTCATAGGAAAGAAAAGATGCCCTATAGTTGATACATGGTGGATGACTGAAACAGGTATGCATATCATCACACCATTGCCAGGTGTAACAAAACTCAAGCCAGGCAGCGCCACATTTCCTTTCCCAGGCATAAAAGCAGAAGTGAGAGATGAAAATGGAGTATGCAAGACTGGGGAAAAAGGTGATTTAGTTATAACAACTCCATGGCCTGCAATGTTGAGAGGCTTATACAATGCACATGATAAATACATTGAAGAATATTGGAGTAAATATGGATTTGGAAAATTCTTTACGGGTGATGGAGCAATAATTGATGAGGACGGCTATTTCTGGCTGCTGGGCAGGCTTGGGGATGTCCTTAATGTTGCTGGTCATCGTTTAGGAACTGCTGAAGTAGAGAGCGCATTAGTAAGCCATGAAAGTGTCGCTGAAGCTGCTGTTGTAGGCGTGCCAGATGAAATAAAAGGGCAGGTTCCATTTGCTTATGTTGTTCTAAGACAGGATGCAAAGCCAAGCAATGAGTTGAAAAAAGAATTGATAAAGCATGTTTCAAAGGTAATAGGACCAACTGCAAGACCATCAGATATACTATTTGTGGAAGATTTGCCAAAGACAAGAAGTGGAAAAATAATGAGAAGAATATTGAAAAAGCTTGCAGAAGGAGAAGAGAATGTGGGGGATATAACAACGTTGAGAAACCCTGAAATTGTGAGAGAAATAAAAAATAGCTTACAAAAGTAAGCGAAAAATATAGATATACCTAAAATATATTGAATTGGTAAAATGGATAGCGTTACCCTAACAGTCCTGGTGATACTTTCGTTTCTGCTTGTATGGCTCGGCATAATGATATTTACAACTAAACCTGAGGAAGAGGAAGAAGAAAAAGAGGTTATAGCCGAAAAGAATGAAGAAAAAAGCAAAGAAAAGAATGAAGATGCAATAGAAAAATATGAAAAAATGATAGCAGAGTTGGAAGAAAAAATAAAAAACTTGGAAGCAAAGCCAACGAATGATAAGCTTTTGGATTGGCTTGCTGACTTAAGAAGAGAAAATGAATTCCTAAAAATGAAAATGTCACAGCTTGGAAACATGGGGCTGGAGCCATATAATGAGCCATATAAATATGAAAATGATAAAATGAGAGAGGAATTGGAAGAGTATAAAAAGAGAGTAAAAAATCTTGAAGACGATCTTGCTGAAATGAAAAACAATCTCAATTATTATAGAATTATGGTAAATAGATTGCAGGGGAGATATACTATCATAAATAAATACAATTATAGAATGTGCATCCGTAATCCAGAAACAGGGGAATATCAATATGAATTGGTAAAGCTTCCGCAGGATTTTGACCCTTTTAATCCTACTTATATAACAAAAGATGGCATAGAAGTCTATGAAGAATATGGATTAAGAATACCAACAAAGCTTGGAGATATAATAAGAGAAAACTACAAAAAGGACATGTATCTAAAAGACCTTGAATTAGGCAGATGAATTGGACAGAGAAATATAGACCAGATTGTTTAAAAAAAATTATTGGTAATAGACGTGCTAAAGATTTATTAAAAAAATGGGCTGAGAAATGGGAAAATGGCTCGCCAATTAAAAAAGCAGTTATTTTATATGGTAAGCCTGGCGTAGGAAAAACAACGTCTGCGATAGCTCTTGCAAATGATTTTAATTGGCAGACTATAGAATTGAATGCAAGTGACGAAAGAAATAAAGATATTATAAAAAAAATAGCATTCTCAGGAGCCGTCAATGAAACGCTTTCTTTTGATGGAAAATTTGTTGCTGGCAAAAAAAAATTGATTATACTTGACGAAGCTGATAATTTATATGAAAAAGAAGGGGATTATGGAGGAAAAAAAGCTATTATTGATACAATAAATGCAACAAAGCAGCCTATAGTCCTGATAGTAAATGATTATTATCAACTCATAAAAGGAGATGGACAGCCGTTGAAAAATTTGTGCATGCTAATAGAATTTAAGCCAGTAAATGCGAGAGAGATAGTTTCTTTACTTAAAAGAATATGCATTGCAGAAAAAATAAAAGCCGATGAAATGGTTTTATATGAAATAGCAAAGAGGAGCAATGGAGATGTTAGAAGTGCAATAAATGATTTGCAATCCATGGCTTATGAAAATAAAATAGACAGGGAAAAAATAAAATACCTTGGGTATAGAGATAAGCAAGAAAAAATTTTTACAGCTCTACATGAAATTTTGAAAGCTAAAAAAATAAAAGATGCAGCCAGAATTGCTTATAGAATCGATGAAAGCCCTGAAAATTTGATTTTATGGATGGATGAGAATATACCAAATGAATATAGCCATTCTGATGACTTACAAGCTGCTTATAAAATTCTATCACGTGCAGATATTTTTCTTGAGAGAGCATGGAGAAGGAGATATTATGGGCTATGGAGTTATGCAACAGAATTGATGGCTGGCGGCGTCGCAGTGGCAAAAAAACATGAATATACAAGCTTCAATAAATATTCATTTCCAACATGGCTTCGGGGGATGGCAGCAGGCAAGCAGGCAAGATGGATGAAAGAAAGAATTGCAAAAAAGATTGGTGTGGCTATGCATTGCTCAAAAAAGAAAGCGATGGACATGATACCATTTGTTAAAAAATTGCTTGAGAGGGAAGATGAAATGGCATCATATTTTGAATTTGATAAAGATGAATTGTATTTCTTGGTCGCAAAAGAAATTTATAATAAGAGGCATAAAAATAGGAAGCAGGCAACATTATTTTAATGGATAATATTATAACACATATTGCATTCATTTTTTATGAATAATCTCGATGAAATTGCAGCTGAGATTGAACAGAAACTCAATGAGAAGGATGATTTAAGAGAGGTTGCCTTAAAACAATGCAGGGACATTATAAGAGAAAGTAGAAAAAGTATTAAGAAAATTCATGGTGGAAAGCTAAAAGATGCAAAAAAACATTTAGATAAAGCCATAAAATTATTGCAAGAATTAAAAGGAAATCTCAAAGAACATCCAGACATTTTTACATCTGGTTATATGGAAAATGCGATGCAGGAAGTTGCAGAAGGAGAAATTTTTCTTTCAATAGTTGAAGGAGATAACTTTCCTCATCCAGAAGAAATAGAAGTTAGCTATACTGCTTATGTTATGGGATTGGCAGATGTAATAGGAGAGTTAAGGAGAAGAGGGATGTATAAATTAAAAGAAGGAGATGTTGGAGAAGTTGAAAGAATAGTCGATGATATGGAAATGATATATGATAAAATATCTGAATTTGATTATCCTTCTGGTTTGCTCCCATTAAAGAGAAAACAGGATGTAATGAAAAAAGTTTTAGAAAAAATGAGAGAAGAGTTGGTAATTTTTAGAAAAAGCAAAGAATTGGAAACAAGAATAGATGCCTTGCTTCATAAATTAAGCAAAAAGAAAGAAGATATTGGATTGGACATTGATTCCTTACTTTGAATAAACAATCCCATTTTTTATTACTTTTTCAATCAAATTTGAACCAATATGATATGGAATGAAATTAGGAGATAAAGCATTCAATATAATTATATCAGCATTCTTGCCCACTTCAATACTTCCCGTCGTGGCATCAATACCCAAAGACTTTGCTGCATTTATTGTAACACCTTTCAAAGCTTCTATAACTGGCATTTTCATCTTATATACTGCAAGCTGGATTATAAATTGCATATTTCCAACATAACAATTGGGATTCATATCTGTGGCAAGAGCTATTTTTAGACCAGCATCCATCATCTTTTTTGCATTTGGATAACCCTCATTTAAAACAAAGGGTGTCGCAGGCAAAAGGGTGGCGACGACGCCTGCATTTTTCAATGCATTTATGCTGTCGTCATCTATCATTAAAAGATGATCAGCAGATTTTGCTTTTAATTGAGCTGCAAGTTTGCTACATCCAATACATGAAAACTCATCAGCATGTATTTTTGCTTCCATTCCATGTTGCTGCGCCGCCTCCAATATCTTTTTTGATTGACTTACATTAAAGTAACCTTTTTCGCAGAAGACATCTGCAAATTTTGCAAGCTTTTTTTCTGAAACAGCAGGTAAAATATCATTTACAACATAATCTGTATATTCATCTGCATCCATTTCGGGAGGAACAGCATGAGCAAGGAAAGTTGGTATTATGCTTGCTTTGCTTTTAATTTCATTTATTGCATCGAGCAATTTTATTTCATTTTTTTTATCAAGTCCATATCCACTTTTCACTTCTATTGTGGTTGTTCCATGAAAAAACATTTCTTCAGCTCTTTCCATCATTTCTTTTTTTATTCTCTCTTTGCTTGCCTTCTTAGTTTCATTTACAGTATATCCTATGCCTCCGCCTTTGTCAGCTATTTCTTTATAGCTCAATCCATCTATTTTCCAATCAACTTCAAAATCGCGATAACCAGCAAAAGCAATATGGGTATGGCTGTCAATGAAGCCAGGCATGACAAATTTTTTTTCTGCATCTATAATTTCTTCAGCTCTCTCGCTTCTTCCTATGCTCCTTATCACCCCATTTTCAATATATATACTTGTATTTTTTATGAAATTATATCCATCAAACATAATTCCAATATTTTTTATCAGCAAATCCATGATATGATGAATGCATAGTTTAAAAATTTAATGAAGATACAAAAATGAGTTTTCTATTATTTCCTTCTTATTATGGCCCATAGTAAAAGACACAATATTAGATATATCGTTATTCCAATGAACGCAAGTTTAACGCTTTTTTCCATATAACCAATTAAAACAGGAAGAGTTGCTCCTCCCACATTGCTTATAGAAATGTAAAGGCTTGAGGCAATGCCTTCATTTTCTTTTGTTACCCCTGGCTCAACTTCTTGGCTGTGCAATGCAATGGGCCAGCCTGCTTCGATAAATACACCAAATAAAAAGCTTATTAAAAGAAGCAGGGGATATGACGAGGCATAATAAAATGCAAGCCATAATAATATGGATAAAGCAATTACAGATAATGCTATTTTTTTAACTCCATATTTATAAGCAATGTAAGGAAATGAAAATGCCCCAATGGCTGCACCAAACAGCATAACACTTATCACCAATCCTTTTTCAATATCTCCAAATGAATGCATTGTTGGCATTAAAGCTGAAGCCGATAGGGTAGAACCAACTATAAAAAAACCAATCATTGGATAAATCAATGCATTTTTTGATTGCATAATTTGTTTTATACCTTCTTTGAAACCAATCTTCATTGTTATTACTTTTTCTTTGTCTTTGCCAGCTATCCACCAAATTAAAAATGCTATAAAAGATAGAATGGCAAAAAATTGAAATGCATGCTTAAGACCATATTCATGATTTAGATAAGATGATAATAATGACCCAGATGAAAATCCAAGGAATAAGCCAGAGCTTACTATTCCAATTGCAAAAGATGCTTTCTTATCAAACCATTGAATCATTTCTGGAGCAAGAGCAACTAAAATCCATGCTAATCCAATGCCTGCTATGGTTGTGGCTATCAAAATTTCAGCATAGTTATGCCATAAAAATGCCCTGCTTCCAAATCCAAGAAACATGAAAATTGAGCCAACTAAAGCAGAAAATTTAGCTCCTTTTTTATCTACTAAATGACCAGCAGGCCATGCAAAAAATACAACAAAGAGACCAATTATAGAAAGCAATAAATGGCTATATGCGTGCCCTATAGCATACTTCCCTTCCAAAGTTCCAAGTAAAGGTGCTACAGCAAACCAATTTGCCCCATATGAAAATATTAAAAACCAGAATGCTATCAAGACAATCCATTTGTATTTCATGCTGGGGATATAAAAAGGCATTTTTAAATTTATTGTAAAATCATAACTATAGTTATTTATATCCAAAATATAATCGGATATGTGGAAACAGAATGGGAAAAAATAGCAAAAAGCTTTGATTCCACCCGCCGCCATGCGTGGAAGGAGTGCATTGATTTTATAAATAATATGGAGGGAGTTGGCATAGATGTGGGTTGCGGAAATGGTAGACATCTTGTTTTAATGGAGAAGAATGGGCCTGCCTTTGGTGTAGATATTTCCTTTAACATGCTTAAAATTGCAAAAACTAAAACAACAAATGCCATTCTTGTTCAATCCAATGCTTTGGCTCTGCCTTTTAAAGAAAATCAATTTGATTATGCATTATTTATTGCTTCTCTGCATAATATTAAAGAAAGAAAAAATAGAATAAAAGCTTTGAAAGAATTAATGCGTATTTTGAAACCAAATGGAAAAGCAATGATTTCTGTATGGTCAAAGTGGCAGGATAGATGGAGAATATATTTTTTAAAAAAAGCATTTTTTCAGTGGAGAGAACTTGGAGACATTTATGTTCCATGGAAAAAAGATGTTCATGCCAAAAGATTTTATCATCTATACAGTATGCATGAATTAGTGAGGGATGCAAAAAAAGCTGGATTTAAAATAATAAAGGCATGGAGTGTAAAAAAAATATCAAAAAAGTATCCAGATAATCATTTTGTAATCGTTGAACCCTAGAGCCCTTTTTCTTTAAAAGAAAAAGTGCTTCAGCCCAAAAAGAACTGATACATTTGTTTTAGGGTGAAGCCCTTTTCTAAAGGGCTCACGCAAGCGCTTTTCATAAAAGGGCTTTTCCCGAAGCTTTTCTTTTTTGGATGGCAAGCCTTTTTTAAAGGCTTGCAAGAACTGATACATTTTAGGGTGCAGAATTTATTTTATCCATGCTTCCCCTTTTATAGCCTTCTAAATCAACTGTTATATAATGAAAGCCAATTTCTTTTAGTTCTTTTATGATTGCCTCTCTATTTTCTATTAATTTTTTAATATCTTTTTCATCGACTTCTATTCTTGCTATATTTCCATGCAATCTTACCCTTACAATTTTTGAAAAATTCAATAAGTAATCTTCCGCTTTTTCTATTGCTTTCAATTTTTTCAAAGTTATTTTATCTCCATAGGCTATTCTTGTAGCCAAACATGATTCAGATGGCTTATTCCAATTGCTTAATCCCAATTTTTTTAGCATAATATGAACATCTTTTTTTCTCATACCCAATTCAATTAGAGGATGCCATATTCCATACTCATCGCTTGCAATTTTTCCTTTATATTCCATATCATCCATATTCAATCCATCTGCAACAGCACTAAAACCATTTAAAGAAGCATATTTTTTAAGCAGAATTGCATCTTCTTTCTTGCAAAAATAACATCTCATGATATCATTTTTTAATACATTATTGCTCAATTTTTTTTCAATAAAAACATGCTTTATTCCTATCTCTTCTGCAATTTTGCCCGCATTTTTCTTCTCCCTTTTGGGTATGATTGGCGAAACAATCGTCACAGCAACCGCTTTTATTCCAGCATCCATGCTTGCTTTTGCAACCAGACTGCTGTCGGCGCCGCCTGAAAAGGCTACAATAATGCTTCCTTTTTTTCTTATTTTTTCCACAAGCTCTTCATATTTTTCCATATTTTCTCCTCAATTTACAGAATTTGCATATTTTGCCATATGAAGGATAACCACATATACTGCATGCTTTTATTTCACTTTTTTTCATTTTTTCTTCTATCTTTGAAAATGATTTCGCAAAATTTAAGAGTATTCCATTTCTTTTTTCTTCAATTTCATTTATCCATTCCTTTATCTCTAATGTTGGTGCATCTTTTGCATAAGGACATGCATCTTTACAGTAAGGTAAATCATTCATTTTTACATAAGAAAGGCATTCATCATCTTTTAGATAATATAAAGGTTTTATTTTTGCAACCATTCTAACTTTTTTGTTCCCTTCAAGAAAAGGATGCATTCCTCTAAAATTTAGTATATTGACATTGGCGAGATTGTTGAATGCAAATGTTACAATATCATTCAAATTATGTCCTGTAGCAATGTAGTTGCAGTTATTTTCAAATGCAAATTTATTCATTAAATAACGCCTTACTGTTCCGCAAACACTGCATTTTTTCTTTGCTTTATTTATATCTATTCCATAATCTCTTACTCTTATAACATTTAAACTATAGCCAAGCTCATTGCTTATTTTTTCTGCCATTTCTTCACATTTTTCTGAAAAGCCATGAATACCAACATCAATATAAAATGGAACTAATTCGAGATTAAATTTATTTAAAGAATGAAAACATGCTGTTGAATCCTTACCTCCAGATAAAGCAACTGCAATCTTTCCTTTTATCTTATATTTATCAATTATGCTTCTTATCCTGCCCAAAAAATATTTCTCAAATTCATTCATTGATTTTAATAGAAAATGGATAAATATATTCTTTGATAAAATTTCTTTCTTGAAATTATATATGTCTTTTACTATATTTTCATGTGCTATTTATGTATGATAGAATAATACAATAAAAGTTGAGCCAATCATAAGTAATATTATCAATATTGCTATTAACTTAAATTTTGTTTCTCTCTTCATTCTATCAATATTGCTATATCATCAATTTCAATTAAACCTTTTCCCTTTGGTTTTTCTTTTATTTCCACAAAGTTTTTATCTATTTTTATCTCGTTTTTACCATCTTTTATGATATAATATCCATTTTTTTCTATTTCATTTGCAACTTTCTTGCTATTTCTTTTTATCTCATTCGCTATTATTTTGCTATTTTCTTTAAATTTTGGGCCAATTTTCCCAAAAATTGGCTCAGCAATCTTTATATATTCAACTTTAAATCCTCCTAATTCAATATCCTTTATTTTCAATGTTCCTTTTATTGTTCCCATCCCTTCTTCTATACCTGATATTTTGACTTTTTCAATTGGGGCATTCAATGCAATTTTATTTTTACTCTTCCATTCCCTTATTTTTGCTATTATTTTCTTTATCTTTTCTCCTTTTTCAATTGCTTCCTTATCATATAATAATGGCTTTGGCCATTCTGAAACATGTATGCTATCCTTTCCATCAAATTTTTTGAAGTAATTATGATATATTTCTTCTGTTATAAAAGGCAAAAATGGGGCAAGCAATTTTGAAATCCCCAATCCAATATTGTATAAAGTATATATTGCTCCTTTATCTTTATTTTTATAAACTCTGTGCTTAACCATTTCAATATAATGGTCAGCCAATTCATGCCATAAGAAATATTCAATACTTTTCATCGCTTCAGAAAATTCAAATTTTTCCATGCTTTCTGTTGCTTCTTCAACAACTTTACTATACAAACTTAAAATCCATTTATCAATGATATCCAATTCAGCATTTTCAACTTTTTCATCAACAACACTTCCTATAAATTTTTCGACATTCCACAATTTTTTCATCAATCTTTTTCCTCTAACCAAATCTTGAAAGCGGAATGGATTATCTTCTCCCAATTTACAGCCGGCAGCATAATAGCGTAAAGCATCTGAACCATGTTCTCTTATTATTTCTAAGGGATCAATAACATTTCCTAAGGAGGTATGCATTGGTTTTCCTTCTGGGTCAAGGATAAAGCCATCTATCATCACTTCTTTAAATGGCTCTTTTTCGGTCAGCAAAACTCCTTTCAAAATAGTATAAAAAGCCCATGTTCTTATTATGTCATGAGCCTGTGGGCGTAGACTCATTGGATACATTTTTTTAAATTGTTTTTCGTCTCTCTTCCAGAATGAATTATACAATGGAGTTATTGAAGAATCCATCCATGTATCAAAAACATGCTCACTTCCTTTTAATTTCCCCCCGCAAACAGGGCATTTTTTAACAGGTGGTTCATCTATCGTAGGGTCTACATAGCATTGATTTTCATCAGCAAGAACAACATGACCATTCTCACATTCCCATAATGGCAAAGGTGTAGCAAAATATCGCTGGCGAGAAATAACCCAGTCCCATTTCAATGAATCAACCCATTCTTCAAGCCTTTTCTTCATATGCTCTGGATACCACTTCATTTTTTCTGCAGCTTCCATAACAGCATTTTTAAAAGGCAGTGTTTTCAAAAACCATTGTTCTGTCTGGATAAATTCTATAGGCGTCTTGCACCGCCAGCATACGCCGACACTTTGACTTATTTCTTCTTGCTTAACCAAATAGCCTTTTTCTTTTAGCTCTTTTATTATCGATTTTCTTGCATCTTCTACTTTCATTCCTTTGTATTTTCCTGCAATTTCATTCAAAGTCCCATCTTCATTTATGCATATTTTTAAATCCAAGCCATATTTCATTGCCCATTCCAAATCATCTTTATCTCCAATTGTGCATATCATTACAATGCCAGTTCCAAATTCTGGATCTACTTTTTCATCTTCGACTATTTTAAGCTTTTGGCCGTATAATGGAGCTACTATTTCTTTGCCTACGAGATAAGGAGCTCTTTCATCATTAGGGTTTATTGCAGCAAGCTGACATGTTGAAAGCATCTCTGGTCTTGTAGTGGCAATTTCTACATAATAGCCACGCTTATCTTTTTTTATTCCTTTTCCTTCAAAATTTTCATTGACAAGATAAAATTTGATTGTATTAAGCTTTGTTTTTCTCTCAACATGTTCTATCTCAGCATCAGCCATTGCTGTCATGCATCGAGGACACCAATTAACTGGAAACTTTCCTTTATAAATATATCCTTTTTTATACAATTCAATGAAAGATATCTGTGTTAGCCGACGATAATATTCTGCATCTGTTCTATAAAAAATGCTCTCATCCATTGATTCGCCAAGCATCATAAATTGCTTCTTCATTTCCTCAATATTTTCATCTGCAAATTTTCTACATAACTCTATAAATTCATGCCTGTCAATGTCCTTCCTTGTTATTCCATGCTGCCTCTCAACTCGCTCTTCTATAGGAATTCCATTAACATCAAAACATAATGGGAAAAAAACATTGTATCCACGCATTCTTTTATAACGAGCTATAAAATCAATATGGGTATAATGAACAGCATGACCTATATGCAAGGCGCCGGAGGCATAGCGAGGCGGATTATCTATAGAATATATAGGCAATTTTCCTTTCTCAAATTTATATATTCCCATTTCATACCATTTTTTCTGCCACTTCTTCTCATTTTTTAAGGGATTATAATCATTCATTTTTTTATGAAGTGCATCTTTGCTTATAAAATTTGTTGCTTTTTATTTAATAAGGTAATTATAGAGCGAATATATTATCTACAATGGTTTCCGATAAGAAGTTGGATAAATTCTTTAAGCCCAAGGTTGCTGTTATACGCTGGATTATTAAGCATTTCATTTAAAGTAGCACATAATGTTTGTGTATCGATATACTTGAATTTATATGTTCCATTATGATTTCTACAATATTTTAAGAAAGATTCAATAATCCATATAGTCTGCCTTGTTTTGTTAATTTCTTCTCTACCTGGTGTAAGACATTTTTTTCTAACTTCATCTCTAAATTTCCATCTAAGGTCATCTATCTGATTATTCAATTTCTCTATAGCTTCATCAATTTTCTTCTGCTGTTTTAAATATTCCTCTTTTTGTTTATTGAATTGATTAAGTTGTTTTTTCTGCTTTGATGTTAATGCTGAATAGCCATTAAACATAACGTTAATCATTTTTTCAATTTCTTCATCATCGCATCCTGGATAAATGCTGTCATTTTTCAGAAATATCCTAAATTGTTTTTTATATAGCTTCTCCAGACAATCAGCATACATTTCCCAGATTTTTTTCCAAGTAGGATTGCCCCAATTGTTATTTTTTGGAATATTCTTCAATGTTGCCTCTTTTACCGCTTCTTCCCATGTTTTTCCATTCATTACAGCAGATAAAACATCTTTCCTAAAATCCATCTGCTGCTTAGGAGTAACATTAAGCGTGGGCATGGGTGAGCTAGGACCAGGCATAATAATTCCACCACCACATGACACATTAACCTTTGTCCATTCTGAATCTGAATCGCCATGCAACATATTCTGCCATAGAGAGCTTCTATGCCTATAGGAATCTATTACACAACCAAGTTGTTTAGCAAGAGACTTTATTGCATTTGATATATTGCCCTGTTCTTCTCTTAATTTATTGATTTGATTTTTTATTACCTGCACTTTTTCATTATAGCTATTATAAAGTTCTTCTATACATGGATTATTAAATTTGGTGTTATCTATCCATTCACCTGCTAAAGAATAACTATAGCTGAAATTATTGTTAAGATTTCTTATGTCTTTATTAAATCTCTCTATTTTTTTCTCTATTGTAATGTTTAAATTTTCAAGTAATTGATGCTTCTGCTGTAACAATTCCTCATTTTCAGGGCATCCTTCAATAGGCTCAGATTCACCTTGGGAGCTTGAGGGTATTGGTGTGGTATCTTCTGGCTCAGGATTTGGAAAAGGCCACGGCCTCATAGGAGGCGACGGAGTAGTAACGCCGCCATTCTTCTTAGGATGGATAAATGGAGGTTGAGTATGGTTAGGATTTTTTGATGGCAATGGAATCTTCTCTTCAGGTTTTGGAGGAGGAAACTTTTTAAAAGGAATCTTTGGTATCCATGATAGATTTTCTTCAAAATAATGATAACATCCGCAGCTTAGATGAACTCTTTCAATAAAAAATCCTGAATTATTTAATCTATCAACAATGATAGAATTATATTTTGTTCTTTTAATATTTCCTCTTAGACAAATTTCCCAGATTTGTCCATCTAGTAAATTAGTTTTGTTGAATAGCTTGGTTAGTTCATCAACATGGGGGTCATGCAAAACTGTTTCATTGTGGATTAAAATTTCTTTTATATATTTCTCATCCAAGTTAATTATAAACCCATAATGGACTTCATAATATATTCTACCATTATACTTTACAATTGGGATAAAATCACGTGCAAGAAAAATCCTATCACCTTTTGAAACTTCAGAATTTATTTGAGTAATTATAGCATCTCTATCAGGATTTTTTTCTAAAATTTCATTAACAATCTTGTTATACAAATCCTTATCTTGGAAATAGATTTCTGTTAAATCAAACATATTTGGCCAGAAATGAAATTTTGAATATAGTTCAGCACCCCAGTTATTAGCTTTGGCTATATCCTGGGCGTTTTCAATTATATACTCAGTATTGTTTATAGACAAACTTCGATTGGAATCAACATCATATGATACATCTGTTAAAAGTTTAGGGGCACTTCCTGTAAAAGGATGAGTTACTTCAATAAATTGATTTTTTGGCTGAAAGTTTTCATGAAAAAATATTAAGCCAGCGCTGGTTACCAAAACAATTGCTATTGATAAAAAAATAAATTTTAATAATCTCGCTCTCCCCACCGATTTTAGATTTTTAATCTTCATTTTAATTTAAATTTTAATCCTTTATAAAATTATCTTTTTTTTGTTCCTTTTCCTTCAAAATTTTCATTGACAAGATAAAATTTGATTGTATTAAGCTTTGTTTTTCTCTCAACATGTTCTATCTCAGCATCAGCCATTGCTGTCATGCATCGAGGACACCAATTAACTGGAAACTTTCCTTTATAAATATATCCTTTTTTATACAATTCAATGAAAGATATCTGTGTTAGCCGACGATAATATTCTGCATCTGTTCTATAAAAAATGCTCTCATCCATTGATTCGCCAAGCATCATAAATTGCTTCTTCATTTCCTCAATATTTTCATCTGCAAATTTTCTACATAATTTATAACATAT
>CAZYCK010000005.1:0-17939 GCA_964646055.1 uncultured Thermoplasmatales archaeon
TCAAAAGAAACTCTTGCAGGCAGATTATTTGAATTCAAGATAAACCCTCTATCTTTCAAAGAATTCCTCACATTTAAAAATAAAAAATTTGTTAACATTGAGCTATATGAAAGAGAACTATCGATGCTTTTTGAAGAGTTTATAACTACACAGGGTTTTCCGGAATTGGTTGGAGTCAAAGAAAAAGAAGTTATAAAAAAATATATAGAAGAGAGCATAGTCGAGAAGGTAATATACAGGGATATTCCTCATTTAGTCTCTATCAAGGACCCTTCAACATTGGAATCCATCCTTAATACGATTAGAGAACAACCTGGACAACTAATTGAATTATCTGAATTTGCCAAGGAGATGCATATCTCCAGACAAACTCTCTCTATTTATCTAAAATATCTGGAAGATTCATTCCTTATGAGGAAGCTTTACAACTATTCATCCAGCATTAGAAAAACTGAGAGAAAACTAAAAAAATACTACCCAAGCATAATTTCCACAAACCTCATTTTCAAAGATGATACATATTCACGTTCAAAAGTATTTGAAAATGTTATAGTAAATCAACTTCATGCAGAATATTTCTGGAGGGATTCTTACAAAAACGAGGTTGATGTTATCTTACCAAATAAAAAACCCATGCCTATTGAGATAAAATATGGAAGAATAGAAACCAAAAGCATACGAAGATTCATGGAAAAATTTCATGCTATTAAAGGTTATATCATTTCATTAAACCAAGAGAAAAATCTGGAATTCCATGAGGGAAAAATCAGTGTGGTGCCAGTGTATAAATTTTTGCTAAGGCGGACTCAATACCCATAAACTTTTAATCACGTTATCCTTGTATTCACATTGCTGGCAACGATGTCTGGATTGGAACAAGGGCTATAATATTATCTGGAGTGAAAATAGGAGATGGCGCCATTGTTGGTGCTGGTGCCGTGGTTACAAAGGAAATTATGCCATACAAGATTGTTGCTGGTGTGCCTACCCGCTACGTAAAATGGCGCTTTCCAGAGCATATAAAGAAGCAAATTCTCGAAATAAAATGGTGGGATTGGAGCGAGGAGAAGATAAGTTCTTCTGCCTTACAAAATACTTTAGTTATCTTTTTATATTCAACAGGATTTAAATCTATGAAAGAATTGACGGTATCCTTAGATATTTTGGATGCTTTGGTTAAAATAAGAGAGGAACTGGACGAAATAATTGAAACCTTGGAAATAACGAATGATGAAGAAACAATGGAAGGAATAAAAAGAGGTATTGAAGATATTGAGAAAGGTCGCATACATGAACTAAAAGATATAGATGAGCTTTTAAAATGAAGGTTTTTTATACTGAAGAATTCAAAAATGATATTAAAAAATTAAAAGATGAAAAGATAAAATCAATTCTTTTCTGCAACAATTTCTAATGTTCTATTTCTAAGTCATCCATAAGATTTTTCCCATCCTTTTTGTTATATCAGACTGAAGAAAGAAGAAAGCAAAAATTTAAAAATAGTAAAAAATGTTATAATTATGAAAAAGCCAATTGTTGTAATTGTTTCTATTTTATTTCTCGCCCCATTAGTTGTAAATGCTCAGCAAGATGTTGAAATAAGATTTGTTTCAGGTTTTGGAATAAAAATAGAAGTGTATAATCAAAATGACTACCCTATCTATAATCTTACTCTTCGCAATATTGAAATTTCAGGAATAATTGTATTTGGTGTTTCGCCTGGCGTTTTGTCTGTTGGGGAAGTGCCGCCTGATAGCGCGGCATATCTTTCTTTTCTGGTTTTTGGCATTGGAGTAGCATATGTAAATGCCTATGTTTATTATGAGGCGAACGGAAAAATAATTGGCAAGGACATACATTGTGAGGCAGAGGTAATAGGACCGATTGTATTAATTTTGAATCAATGGTAATAGCTTGTTAATAAATCTTAAAGAATTCAAAAAGAATTGATTTTTAGCAAAGAAACCTATCCCTTGATTTTATTTTTCTATATATCCATATTCTTTTAACTTGTTCATGACTTTCTCAACACTTTCTTCAATGCTTTCCTTATCTGTTTCTAAAATTAATTCAGGATTTTCTGGTTCTTCGTAGGGGTCATCTACACCGGTAAATCCCTTTATTTCTCCATTCAATGCTTTTTTATACATACCTTTCACATCTCTTTTCATGCAAACTTCAAGAGGAGTTTTTACATATACTTCCACAAAATTATTAATTATAGACCTTGCAAAATCTCTGTTTTCCCTATAAGGGCTGACAAAAGTGCATAATACAAAAACATTTCTTTTTGATAATAATTTTGCCATTAAAGCTATGTATCTTAGATGTTTGTTTCTACCTTCTTTTGAAAAATCTTTATTTTTAATATATTCTCTAACAGTATCTCCATCTAATAATTCAACATCTATTTTTGAACTTTCCAATTGCTTTTTTACTTCTTTAGCTATAGTTGTTTTGCCTGAGCAAGGCAGCCCAGTAAACCATACAGTAACTCCATTCATTTCAAATCACCTATAATTTTTCTCTTACATTTCTATATAATTTTGGGTCCACAGCTTTTACAGCAGAGTTAATATTCAACTTTTCATCTAAAAATTCATTCAACTTTTTTATCTCCTTCATCGGATTTTTTATCACTTCATTGTAATTTATAATAATGTAATTTATATCCTCTCTTTTTTCCATTAAAGAAATTGAAAATTTGTTCAATTTATCGAAAAGAATCTTTTCCACTTTCCTATCTATAGGTCCAGACATTTTTTCCATCGAGTCCATAATTTCATCCAAGTTCCTTACCATATATACAATCTTATATTTTCCAGGAGGCAAAAATTTTAAGCCATAGGCAGTTATTTTAATAAATTTTCCCTTATATTTTTTTATTGGGAATGTTCCATCCATTAGCCTATTTATTATTTTGCCTTTTTCCAATTCATAATAACCTTTTGGATTGTGTTCATTTGGAGGACGGGAGGAATCAAATGCCACCGGCATACCCCCTTTATGTAATATTTGCATCATCATCGAAGTGCCTGACCTTTCCAATCCTGAGACAATATAGTTATATTCTTCCACCTCATCAAAAATTATCTTGCTCATATTAATCAACAAATGGATTTTCATAACTCCTTATAACATCTGCCACTTCTTTTCTCATCATTGTTTCTGGGGGTATTTCTCCATTTATAAGCATCTTCCTAATGGCTGTTCCACTGAAATTTATATGATATTTCTCGTCATGAGGACATATTTTTTCATTGACGACGCCCCCGCATTTCCTGCAGTAAAAAAATGAACGGAAAAAAAGAGGGATTATTCCTAAATCTGGAAATTCATTAAATATCTCATGCGCTTCATAGGGAGCATAATAATTTCCAACTCCTGCGTGATCCCTGCCAACTATGAAATGTGTGCATCCAAAATTTTTTCTCATAATTGCATGGAATATTGCTTCCCTTGGCCCAGCATAACGCATTTCTGTTCTTAAAATGGAGAGGACAGTTGTATCCTTGCGATAATAATTTTTTATCAAGGCATTATAAGCTCTTAATATAACTTCATCTCTAAAATCACCTTGCTTTTTCTTCCCAATTATAGGATTTATAAACAAGCCATCAACAAATGTTAAAGCAGTTTTTTGGACATATTCATGCCCAAGATGGGGAACATTCCTTGTCTGAAAAGCTACTATTTCTTTCCATCCTTTTTCTTTAAACAATACTCTTGTCTCAACTGGTTTCAAATAGTAATTTTCGAATTCATGACTGCCTTCTCCAATCAATGTTATTTTTCCTCCTGCAAGTTTATCCTTCATCCCGTTTATTTTTTTAACTCCTGGGTGCGCCATGTCAGTTGTCTTAAAAACTTTATTTGCTAATTCCTTTTTATCATATGAATAAATTTCTTCTATTTTCATATCTGCCTTCATCCCATTTTTTGAATAAAGTAAAATTTCATCCCCTTCTTTAAAATCTCCATCAATGTCAAGAATAATGGGAATTGTCCATGGTAAATCGTTCTCGAGACGCATATTATAGACAACATTTTCAAAATCATTTTTGCACATAAATCCTTCTAATGGAGAGAAAACCCCGTAAGCAATATTCTCTATATCTACTGCAATTTCCTTGCTCACTTCCAGCTTTTGCATACCCTCTACGCTTCTATTGTTATCAACTCTGTAAATCAGTTTCCCTCCGTGTGGCGGCGGCATTTTAATCTAAATATCCTAAAGCACGAAGTCTTTCTTTTATTTTTTCTTCGTCTTCTTTAGTAAGCTTGTTTTCTTCTTCATCTTCTGTAAGCAATTCTCTTAGCACATAAGTTACATAACTTGATATAGAATCAAAGCCCGTGCCTTCTATTCTTTCTTTTATTTTTTCTGCCAGCGATGCTGGTATTGAGAGAGTATATTCTTTTTTTTCTGCCATGGATTTGTGATTGGATACTATTATAAAAAAATTTCCTTAGCATCCCCCAATAAATTTATAAAAATATCGTCATTTAATTTTATGCTTATTGAGGGAAAGACAATAAAATATGGAGATAACATAGATACAGATGTTATCTATCCTGGCAGATACCTTGATATAATAGATGCTGAGGAGATGACAAAACATGCAATGGAAGATTTGGATCCAAATTTTTGAGAGAAAGTTAAAGAGGCAAATATAATAGTTGCTGGAAAAAATTTTGGATGCGGTTCTTCACGTGAGCAAGCTGCTACATGTTTAAAATATGCTGGGATAGATGCCATTATAGCAAAATCTTTTGCACGCATTTTCTTTAGAAACGCGATAAATCAGGGTTTGCTTGTGATTGAGCATGAAAATGCAGACGAAATAAATGATGGCGATGAATTGCAAATAGATACAAATAAGGGAGAAATTTTCGATATTACAAACAAAAAAAAATTCAAAATTAATCCTTTACCAGAATTTTTGATGAAAATAATAGAAGCTGGCGGACTAATAAATTATGTAAAGGAGAGAATATGAAATACAAAATAGCGATGCTACCCGGCGACGGCATAGGGAAAGATGTTATGGATGCAGCCCAGATTGTTTTGAATGCAATTGATTTGAATGCAGAATATATATATGGCGAAATAGGCTGGGAATTCTGGAAAAAAGAAGGAAACCCACTGCCAGATAGGACAATAGAAATGCTAAAGGAAACAGATTGTGCTTTATTTGGAGCAATAACTTCAAAGCCAAAAGATGAAGCTCAGAAAGAGTTACCAGAATATCTGAAAGGTTCTGTCGAGTATTTCAGCCCAATTGTAAAATTGCGACAGCTTTTCGATTTATATGCAAACGTTCGTCCATGTAAGGCATATGAAGGAAATCCATTGAATTATAGAGATGATATAGATATAATCATTTTTAGAGAGAATACAGAAGGGCTATATTCTGGAGTTGAATTTTATCCTGTTCCAGATGAAATAAGGAAAGCAATAGAAATACATCCTAAAATGAGTCGATTTAAAGAAGTTTCATCAGATGAAATGGCTATATCATTGCGAATTTTTACTGAAAAAGGTTGTCATAGAATTGTGAAAAAAGCATTTGAATATGCCAAGGAATATAAAAGAAAAAGTGTTACTGTTGTTGAAAAACCAAATGTGATAAGAGAAACATCTGGGATGATGGTTAGAGAAGCAAGAGAGATGGCAAAACAAAATTTGGATATAGAATTTAGAGAAGCAAATGTGGATGCAATGGCTATGTGGCTTGTCAAGAATCCACAGAAATATGATGTGATTGTAACATCCAATCTATTTGGGGATATAATATCTGATTTGGCTGCTCAACTCGTTGGTGGTTTGGGTTTTGCTTATAGTGGTAATATTGGTGATGAATATGCAATTTTTGAACCAACGCATGGCTCAGCACCAAAATATGCTGGTAAGTATGTTGTAAATCCAACAGCTATGTTGCTATCTGTAAAAATGATGGTTGATTGGCTTGGAGAGAAAAAGATTGCAGAAAAGATTGAAAATGCTGTTGCAAAAACAATAAAAGATGGAAGGGTGAGAACTTATGATATGGGTGGAAATTCAACAACACTTGAAATGGCAGAAGAAGTTGTAAGAAATATGGATTAAATCCAGTCCAACTCAAGCTTTACTTTAAATGAAAAGAATAATCCAATCAAAGAAGGAATTAAGAAAGTTATTACATAACTTATTAATGATAATGCAACTATTTCTCCTGATGTTATTCCATAAATTGAGAAAAGAGCTATTAAAGCCCCTTCTCTCGTTCCGAATCCAGATATTGTTATCGGTATTTGACCAATTAAAGAGGCTATTGGATATATAAAAATAAATTCAAAAAATGGAATGTGTATGGACATGGCAATTGCAATTATATATATCTGAATAAAAAGTAAGGAATAACTGAAGATTTCTATGAGCAATGGCGTTAAAAGAGATTTAATAGGAGGTATGCTTTTATAAAATTCATCAGAATATTTTTCTATATAATCTTTAAATTTGTCAGGTAGAAAAAAATTATAAATGATATTGAATAACTTTTTTCCTCTCTCCTCATTTTTTAATATAATTATAAGAGATATCAGAGCAATAAAAATTAAAAAAATTGTTAGAGTAAGATATGGAAATAATTTCATAACAATTATAGAACCTATTATGGCGAGTATAAATAAAGACAACAATTCTATAATTTGGTCTATTGTATAATTAGACACACATTTTCCAAAGCTTTTATTACTTTTTTCTTTTAAGTAAAAAATTCTTATGGCGTCGCCAATCCAGAGAGGCGTTATAGTTCCATAAAATAATCCAATTAAATTTATTTTTATCATATAAATTAAATTGATATTTATTCCCTGCTTTTTTGATATTATCTGCCATTTATACGTGCTCATAAAAATACGTGGTATAAAAATTAAAAATGAAAACACTAGATACAAAGGATTTATACCTGCAATGGCAGTTGCTATCTTATTTATTCCTGCTTTGTAAATTAGGTATATAAATAATGATAAGCCAATAAATGGTAAAAAATTTTTAATATATTTAATCTTTTTAGCATTCATTTCTATCCATCCACCAGTTTAAAATTGTTATGCAATGGCTACTCAAGTAACTGGTCTTTCCTAATGAAATTGCTTTTGCACCATATTTATAAAGCAAATTTTTTTCATTTTCAGATAAATCAACATTATCCCCAAGAAAAAAGAATGGATTTTTTATTTCCACATTTTTTATATCTTTTCCATTTTCATCAAGCAAATAAAAATTTTTATTTTCATTCTCTTCAAGTAATTTTTCAAAACTTTTCTTTGAAACAAAGATGCCAGGTGTAGATTCTATTTCTTTGCTTACATTAACTTTCTTCAATGCTTTTCCTATGAATATTGCTATGTTTCTCTCATCTGGAGAAACTTTTTTAAGTTTGTTTCCTTCAAGACGTATATATATTGGTGGATTCGGTTCTCCATGCAAAATTGTATGAAAAATGACATTTTTCCTTATTCCATAAGAAATCCAGAAAGCAGAATTTATGCATCTTGCAAGAACATCAAGTCTGCCTGCTGCGCCTGGCAAATCTTTTAGATTTATATTTCCATCTGTCTTTGCATTCGATTTTAGATAAAAATGTCTATATGTAATCATCTATATTCAGTTTCATAGGTAGGCTTGGTTTCTCAAATTTGCTTTTGTCTTTATCCATTGGAATTGTTAAATCAAAACCAATTTTTGTTGTCTCCCTTGTTATTGGGTCTGCAGACGGGTCCAGTGAGGAGCCTTTTTCATGTTTCATGACAATGTCCTTGCTCCCCTGAAAACGTGTAGCCATAGCCCATTCTATCTGATTTGGGTCTCTTATATCAATATCATCATCAACAATAAAGACATGCTTCATTGATTTATGTCCGCGAAATGCCGCTTCTATAGCTTTCTTTCCATCATCTTCGCTATGTTTTTTTATGCTAACAACACCATGTAGCCATGAGCAGCCGCCTGGCGTTATATAAACATCTTTAACATCACATACTTTTGCAACTTCATAATATATTGTTGGCTCGCGAGGCATTCCCATAAGAGTTTTGTGTTCCAAGCCACCTGGCAATAAAGCATGAAAAATTGCATTTTCTTTTGCATATATTTTTTCTATTTTCGCAACTCTTTGCTTCCTTACAATATCAAAAGTTTCTGTTAAATCCAAAAATGGACCTTCGTCATGCATCTCATCAGTCAGTGAGGCAATCATGACTACTTCAGCTTCAGGGACTGCATGCCCATCTATTTTTATCAAATTTATGGGAGATAAAGCATTGGCTATCGCCAATTCATTTACATTTATGGGTGGAGATGTTGCAGAAGCAACAGCGACGCTTGCTGGATTTCCTATGCATATTGCGAATTTTTTTAATCCACGTTCAACATATTTATCAAAATTTCTTGGTAATATCCTCATTACAATTTTGTTATTTCCAATTACCATCATTCTATGATAGGAAGCATTCAATCCATATTCCTCATCTTTTGCAATTACAATAGCAGAAGCGATGTATTTGCCTCCATCTTTGGGATAATATTTTAAGATTGGTAAATCATCCAAGCTGTTAATCTGTCTATATCCACTTCCTTCTTTAACATCCGGTTCGATAGGATTGTCTATTGATTCTGCCATTTTTTTAATTATGTTTCTTTCATCTATTTGCAATGCTTTTGTTATCAGTTGCCGAGTAGAATAAATATTCCCAGCAACAGGCATCTCATATCCAGCAACATTTTCAAAAATCATTGGATGTCCATCCATCATTTTCATGAGCGTTGGAATCTCATATTCTACACTCACTTCTTTTTTTATTTTTATCAATTCTCCTTCTTCATCCAAAAGTTTTATGAAATCTTGAAATAGCATAGATATGTAATAAAGAATTGTTTTTAAATTTGTTGAGAAAAGATTACATTGGAATAGATGCTGATGGAAAATATTATAATGAAGCCAGCATATAAATCTTCAATTTGTATGGTGAATAAAAATGCAGATAATATGGGAGAAAGAAATTGATGCAAATAAAATAAAAGTTTCTCCTCGCCCGGTATGGAAATGCAGAACATGCAAATTTTATGATAAACGACCATCATGTCCTCCTTATGTTCCAAACTGGAAAGAAGCGAAAGAGTGGATTAATTCATATAAGAAAGCTATTCTAATAAAATTTGAAGTCAGTATGGAAAATTTTGAAGAAGAAAAAAGGAAAGCTTTACTTTATTTATTAAAAAGAGAAAATGAATTGTTTAAAAAACATCCCTATGCCTTTGCTCTATTTCCCGGAGCTTGCAATCTTTGCGAAGAATGTGAATTTGAGAAAAATGGTTATTGCCCAATGAAAGAGAAGGTTAGGCCATCAATAGATGCAATAGGTATTGAAGTGTCATCCATTACTGGCATAAAATTCGATGAAAGTGTTATTTATGGATTGATAATGGTTGAATGATATGCTTTTATAATCAAATTTTATTAATATTGTGCATCCGAGCAAAGCTATAAAAGGAATAAAATCAAAAAAATTGAAGGGAAAGAAAATAATTTATGGAATCACAGGGAGCATAGCGGCTGTCGAATCAGTTAAAATTGCAAGAGAATTAATAAGACATGGAGCAAGCGTTAAGCCATTAATGAATAGGGATGCAATAAAAATAATTCATCCAAATGCCATAGAATTTGCGACGGGAGAAAAGCCAATAATTGAAATAACAGGCATGACAGAGCATTTAATGAAAGCTGATGCAATGCTGATAGCTCCATGCACTGCAAACACAATTTCAAAAATTGCAAATGGAATAGCAGATGATGTGATAACGACTTTTGCTTTATCAAATAAAAAAATTTTGATTGCTCCTTCAATGGACAAAAAAATGTATGAAAATCCTTTCTTAAAAGAAAATATAAAAAAATGCATGGATAATGGAATAAAATTTATAAAGCCAAAAATTGAAGAAGGAAAAGCAAAGATGGCAGACATAGAAACAATAGTTGAAGATGTTATCAGAACAATAAAAATGAATATTGATACCAAGCTTCTCATTATAGGCGGTTCTACTATGCAGCCTATTGACAATGTAAGGGCAATAACAAATTTTTCTTCTGGGAAGATGGCTAAAGCTATTGCAAGAGAAGCCTATGAAAGATGTAAAGATGTTGAGATGTGGTGCGGAAACATGGATTGCCCTCCTTATATAAATGGAAAAAATTTTTCAACCATTGAAGATTTGATAAAACTTATAAAGAACGCAGAAAAATATGATGTTGTAATAAATTGTTCTGCCATATCAGATTTTATTCCAGAAAAATTTAATGGGAAAATTTCATCTGGTAAGGAAATAAATCTAAAATTGAAGCCTGCTATTAGAATAAATCCAATGCTCAGGAAAATTTCTGGCAAGTTAATAATATTTAAACTTGATGATGAAAGCAATGTTATTGAAAAAGCGAAAAAAAGAATGGCTAAAGACAAAGCTGATTATGTTATTGCAAATACTTTTTCTTCTATAGGAAGTGAAGACACAAAGATTTGGATTATTGGAAAAAATATGATAAAAGAATATGAAGGAAAAAAAGATGAAGTTGCAAAATATATAATTGATTTAATATGAAAGTTATATCATTTTCTCCTGCCCATATAACAGGATTTTTTGAAGTAATTTATGATAAAGATGAAAAAAATAGTGGTTCGAGAGGGGCTGGAATTAGCATAACACTTGGAAGCTATGCAATTGTTGAGCCAACAAATAAAAATTTTATGAGTAAAAGGGCAAAAGTAACAAGAGATGCTATAAACTTTTTCAACAAAAAATTTAAAGTGAGAATAAAAAATGAATTGCCGTGCTCTCAAGGATTTGGGATAAGTGCTTCATCCACGCTCGCCGCCTGCATGGGCGCCGCCCATATCCTTTCGATGCCATATAGGAGAGCCATGGAATTTGCACATATTGCAGAGGTTAGAAACAAAACAGGGCTTGGAGATGCTATCTCATCATTTTATGGAGGCATGGAAGCGAGGATTGAGCCAGGATTGAATGGCAAGATAAAAAAATGGAATATGAATGAAAAAATTTTGATTGCTGTCGTTGGCTCGCCATTAAAAACAGAGCATATTCTTAAAAATGAAAAGGCTATCGATAGAATAAATGAAGCTGGAAGAGATTGTCTAAAAGAATTTTTGAGAGACCCGAGCATTGATAATTTCTTTTATTTTTCAAGAATATTTGCTGAAGGAAGCGGGCTTATGAATGGGAGAATGAAAAAGCTTATAAATGAGGCTAATAAAATTGGCATGGCTTCAATGTGCATGATTGGAAATTCAATTTTTGCAAAATGGAGTAAAGAAACGAAAAAATTTTTGATGAACAGAGGCAAAGTTTATGAAGCATATATAGACAATGAAGGAGCAAGAATATTGGCATCAATATAAAATTGATAAAAATTTGCATTCTAATTACACTTGAAATAAGCCATACATTTTTATATATATTTGTTTATTACAATTTCATGATTAGACCGCCTATAATAAAGACTTACTGCCCTTACTGCCATACTCATACAGAGCATGTAATAGAGAAAGTAAAGAAAAAGAAAGCATCTGAATTAAAATGGGGGCAGCGTCGATTTAGAAGAGCTACTGCTGGTTATCGAGGTTATCCAAGACCAAAGCCAGAGGGTAGAGAAAAACCGACAAAAAGGGTTTTCCTGAGATATAGATGCAAAGTATGCGGAAAGGCACACCAAAAAAAAGGTATAAGAGCCAAAAAATTTGAGATAAAGAGATAAAATGGCATCATCATTTTATAGAGTAAGGTGTAAGGACTGTGGGAATCAACAGATAGTTTTTAGTAGGGCAAGCATGGCTGTAAATTGTCTTGTTTGCGGCGGCGTGATTGCGGAGCCGACAGGCGGGCTGGCAAAAATAAAAGGGGAGATTTTAGAGGAATTGAGTCATGGTTAAAGATGTTCCCGAAAAAGGAGAACTTGTTATATGCACTGTGACCAAAGCAAAAGGATTTGGAGCTTTTGTAAGGCTTGAAGAATATCCAGATAAAAGAGGATTTATTCATATAAAGGAAGTTGCTGCTGGATGGATTAAAAATATAAGAGACCATGTGAGGGAAGGGCAACGAATTGTATGTAGGGTGATGGATGTAGACCCTTCTAAAGGCTATGTTGATTTGTCTTTGAAACGGGTCAATGAGCATCAAAAAAGAGAGAAAATTCAGGAATGGAAGAATGAGCAGAAGGCTGATAAACTCCTTGAAATGGTCGGAGAAGAGATTGGTTTAAGCAAAGAGCAATGCTATGAAAAATTTGGTAATTTGTTGATAGAAAAATTTGGTAATCTTTATACTGCATTTGAAGAATCTGTTAGAAATGAAAATGTGTTATATGAGGAAGGTTTTGAAGGAGAATGGATTGATGCATTCATTGATATTGCAAAAAGCAATATAATAATACCTTATGTCGAAATTTCTGGATATGTTGAAATGAGTTGTTTATTACCAGATGGAATAAAGCATATAAAAAAAGCATTGAAGAAAATAGAAGGAAAATTTGATGATGTTGAGGTTAATGTTAAATATGTTTCTGCTCCTATTTATAGAATTGAGGTTACAGCCCCAGACTATAAAAAAGCAGAGAAGATAATGAAACAGCAGGTTGAGAAAGGAATAGAATACATTAAGAAGCATGGAGGAATAGCAAACTTTAAAAGGGAAATAAAATGAAATATTGTTATAAATGCAAAAGATATACTTTAAAGGATATATGTCCTATATGTGGGGAAAAAACTATAAAAAAAGAGCCACCAAGATTTTCTCCACAAGATAGATATGGAAAATATAGGAGAATGTTAAAAAAGGAGGAAATGAAATGGTAGAAGAATTTCGTATTAAGTATGCAAGTATTGCTTATTTAAAAAAGCCAAGATTAAATGAGCCAATATTAATTGAAGGATTGCCAGGCGTTGGCAACGTTGGAAAACTTGCAGCAGAGCATTTGATAGATGAAATAAAAGCAAAGAAATTTGCTGAAATATATTCAAATGATTTTCCGCCTCAGGTTCTAATAAATGAAGATGGGACAATAAAGCTTGTTAAAAATGAATTATATTATTGGAAGAAAAAAGAAAAGCAATTGATAATTTTAGTTGGCGATTATCAAGCATTGTCGTCAGCTGGCCAATACATGATTGCAGAAGCGGTTCTTGACATAGCACAAAAATTTGGGACAAAGATGATATATACTCTTGGAGGGTATGGAACTGGCATCCAAACAGAAAAACCAAAGGTAACGGGAGCTGCAACACATCCTGAAATTGTGGAAGAATTGAAAAAATATGGCGTTAGCTTCAAGGATGAACCGGGCGGCGGCATAATCGGCGCCTCCGGCTTGCTTCTAGGCTTGGGCATGCTTCGAGGAATGAAAGGGGCTTGTTTAATGGGAGAAACATCAGGTTATATTGTTGATCCAAACAGTGCAAGAGAGGTCATAAAAGTTCTTACTGAATTGCTTGGAATAAAAATAAGTTTTTCAAAATTGGAAAAGAAGGCTGAAGAAGTTAGAAGAATTACTGAGAGAATCAAAAAAATGGAAAAGGCTGCAGAGAAAGAGGAAAAAGAAGACTTAAGGTATATAGGATAATGGAACCAATAGGAGAAGTAATAAGCAGCACGACTTCATCCTTCAATTTTTCTGTTTTGAAAGAAGTTAAAAAATTTGATTATGTATGCGTGGAGCATAATGGGCTTGCTTTAGCTCAGGTTAAAGAAGTGAGACAGCAAAAAAATGGAGTATTCGGAGAAGCAGAAATAGTGGGCTATATGAATAGGAAATATATGTCAAGAAGCCCTTTTAAAATAGGAAGCACAGTATGGAAGGCAAGCTATGATGCCATAAGAAAGATACTTGGGATAGAAGAAAAAGGGATTTATGTTGGCTTGCTCAAAGATACAAACATGAGAATTTTTTTATCACCAGAGATTCTTTACAAACATATATGCATACTTGCAAAAAGTGGAAGCGGAAAAAGCTATACAATGGCTGTAATGGTTGAAGAAATGATAAAAAATAAGATTCCTGTTGTTATTATTGATCCTCATGGAGAATATGTTTCTCTACGGCATCCAAATTTAGAAAAAAATGAAATGAAATACATGCCAAAATTTGGTATAAAGCCAAAAAGTTATTTAAGAAATGTTATCGAATTTTCTCCATTATGTGCAAAAAATAGAGATGCAATTCCAATTTTTTTAGATGAAATAAATCTCTCTTTTCAGGATTTGTTGAATCTTGTTCCAAGAGCAACTCCTTTGCAACGTGGAATATTGTATGAAGCGTTTAAAAAAGCAAAAGAAAGAAGGGTTTATTTACTTAGGGATATAATTGAATTGATAAAAGAAGCAAAAAGTAATGCAAAATGGAATTTATTGCCACAACTGGAGCAAATTTACTCCACCCAAATTTTTTCTCCAAATTTTACGTCATTGAATGAAATTGTAAAAAAAGGACAATGTTCAATAATAAATTTAAGGGGCACCCCTCCATACATTCAGGAAATACTTGTTTCCCAACTTTTAAATAAACTCTTTAATGAGAGAAGAAATGAAAATATTCCTCCATTGCTTGTTGTCATTGAAGAAGCCCATCGTTTCTGCCCAGAAAGAGGAGAAGGAAAAAGCATGGCTGGGGATATAATAAAAATGATAGCAACTGAAGGAAGAAAATTTGGAATCGGGCTGGCAGTAGTAACTCAAAGACCTGCAAGAGTTGATAAAAACGTTATCTCCCAGTGCAATACCCATATAATTTTAAAGACAACAAATCCAAATGATGTAAAGGCAATAGTTTCAAGTGTTGAAGGATTGAACAGCGATGCCATAAATGAAATACAGCGTTTGCCAGTAGGCACTGCAATAATATCCGGCTTGCCGCTGGCGGCACCAATATTTGTTGAAATTCGAGTTAGAGAAACATTGCATGGAGGAGGATAAGCTTATACAGAAAATAAAAATAAAGTATGCATATAACAATATGAAATTGCTTGTTCATATTTGCTGTGCTCCATGCTTTGCTTATCCATATAAAAGGCTAATAGAAGAAGGGCATAGCATCGTAGGCTATTGGTATAATCCAAACATACATCCATATATGGAATATAAAGCAAGGATGGATTCTTTAATTAAATATGCTCAACTTGAGGATGTGGAAGTAATATATGATGACTATGATTTTATTGGTTATTTAAAATACCAGATGCAGCATGTTGAACGGCCAGATAGATGCATAAGATGTTATGAATACAGGCTTGAAAAAACTGCAAAATATGCAAAAGAGCATAACTTTGATGCTTTTACTACAACGCTATTGGTTTCTCATTATCAATTACATGACTTAGTTAAAAAAGTCGGAGAAGAGATTGCAAAAAAATATGGTGTGCCATTTTATTATGAAGATTTCCGTAAGGGTTATCATCAAGGAAAAGAGATTGCAAAAATTTATAGTTTGTATAGCCAGAAGTATTGTGGTTGCTTGATAAGTGAGTGGGAAAGATTTGCAGGAAAAAGCTTATAGGTATTTTCATTTTAAATGACAATGAAAGAAAGCATGGATGCATTTGACATTATGGCGGCTGTAAATGAATTAAAGGAATTTGAGGGAGAGTATATAAAAAAAATTTACCAGAAAAATGACGAGATTTTTATAAAATTAAAGAAGGACATCTTCATAAAGAATGGGAAATGGATTTGCATAACAAAGCATAGAGAAGAAATTGAGCGACCATCAACTTTTGCAATGGTTTTAAGAAAATATTTGGGGAATGGAAAGATAAAAAAAATTTACCAATATGATTTTGATAGAATAGTAATAATTGAAGTGGCAAAAGAAAGAATTTATCGTCTTGTTATTGAACTTATTCCAAATGGAAATGTTATTCTTGTTGATGAGAATGATATTATAATAAATGCTCTCTTACAGCAAAAATGGGCTCATCGTATTATTAAGCCAAATATGCAATATGTCTTTCCTCCTTCTAAAAAAAATCCTTTTGGATTAAGCTTTGAAGGATTTAAGGAAATATTCAAAGAAAAAGATGTTGTAAGAGCAATAGTGAAAAATCTGGGAATTGGAGGAAAATGGGCAGAAGAAATATGCAGTATAGCAGGCATAGATAAAAAAACACCTGTTGATAAATTAAATAAAAAACAAATAAAAAAACTTTATGATGCCATGCAAAATATTTTAGAAAAATTTAGGAAAAATGATATTCAGCCTGTTATAATTGATAACATAGATGTCCTTCCATTTCCAATATCAAAATATGAAAAAATGTCGGTTAAAAAATTTTCATCAATGAATGAAGCATTGGATGAATTTTATTTCAATTTTTTATCCAAAAAAAGTAAAGAAGAGATAATGGCAATGGAAGAAAAGGAAAGGATAATAAGGCAGATAAATCAGCAAGAAGAAGCAATAAAAAAATTCATTGAAATGGAAAAAAAATTTAAGAAAGAAGCTGATGCAATTTTTTCAAATTTTGAAAAGGTTGATGAGGCTATAAAAAAAAGAGATTTTATTGAAGTTAATTATCCTAAAGCAGTTATTGAAGTTAATTATAAAAATGAAAAATTGAATATAGAGATAAACGTTAATAAAAGTGCAATTGAAAACGCTCAAGAGAAATATGATGCAAGCAAAAAATTAAGAGAAAAAATTGAAGGGGCAAGAATTGCAATTAAAAAAAGCAGGAAAATGGAAGTAGAAGCAGATAAAACAAAAATTAAAAAAAGTAAAGAAAAAAAATTTTGGTTCGAAAACTATAGATGGTTTATATCTTCGGAAGGAAATCTTGTCATAGGAGGGAAAGATGCAAAGAGCAACGAAAAAGTTGTAAAGAAATATATGAAAGATGATGACATTTATGTTCATGCTGACGTTCATGGGGCGGCTTCCTGCATTGTTAAAGCAGTTGATATAGAAGGAAATAAAATGGATATAAAAGAGAAAACTTTGATGGAAGCATGTCAATTTGCTGTTGTTTATTCAAAAGCTTGGAAACAGTTCGCTTTTGCTTCTGCATACTGGGTTTACCCACAGCAGGTTTCGAAAAGGGCTGAATCTGGAGAATTTATTCCAAAAGGTGCTTTCATTATAAGAGGGAAAAGAAATTATATAAAATGCAAAATGGAATTTGGAATTGGAATTGTAGAAATAAAAGGGATTGAAAAAGTTATGGCGGCGCCGCCAGAAGCGATAAAAAAGCATGCTAAAAAATGGATAATTTTTGAGCCTGGAGAAGAAGACAAAAACAGTTTTGCAAAAAAAATTGCTAATGCCTTTGAAATGCCTATTGAATCAATTTTATCAGCTTTGCCATCAGGTGGCTTCAGAAAAAAGGAGGAAAATATATGAAAATTCTGCATAAAGATTTGAAAAGGGGGGAAATAATTGTTAAAATTCAGAGTTATGAAGATTGCTGGCATCTCTATAATATAATTGAGAAAGGCGATTTTATATCTGGTTATACATATCGGAGCAAAGAAGAAGCGGGCAACAAAATAAGAAGTAAAAAAGAAGAAAAGGAAAGGGTTTATCTAAAAATAAAAGTTACAGATAAGGAATTTCAGAAATTTACAGATAGGCTTAGGATAAGAGGCATTATTGTTGAAGGCATAGAAGAAAAAGCATATCATACTTTTAATATTGAGCCAAATATTGAAATAAAAATAGAAAAAGAATGGGATGATATAAGCTTGAGCAGGTTAGAGAAAGCCACTAAAATAGAACCAAAAATTACAATTGTTTCAATTGATGATGAATCTGCTACAATTGCTATCATACATGAATATGGCGTTCAGGAAATGGCAACAATTTATTCTCCCCGTTCTGGAAAAATGTATGACGAAA
>CAZYCK010000006.1:0-16565 GCA_964646055.1 uncultured Thermoplasmatales archaeon
ACATTGTTTTGAAAACGGAAAAGTTCCAGATTTTATCATTCATATACCGAATACAGATGAAAATCTTGCAGTGATAGAATTCAAACTGGCTTCTAATTTAAGAAATATAGAGGAGGATTTCAAAAAACTTGTAAAGTTTAGACAAACGCTAAATTACGAGTATCTCATTCAGGTAATAATTGGTGACAGCTCTTCTTTAGAAGGAGCTAGAAATCACATTAAAGAGAGAATATCCGACAACGGAGAAAGAATAATAATTGTTGAATTTAACGTAGAAAATTGGCGAACACGGGAGTGGGAAATTAGATATGAAAGCAACGTCGTCTAACAAGCGAGTTTCTAGCTTCGGACGAAATGGGAGAACAAAAAATGATATTAATAAATAGAAATAACGGTTATAAAGTATTAATATGATCTCGGAGCTTGTTGGAAAGCGCCCAGCAGGTAACTGGGAGAAACTGGTTCGAATCCAGTCGAGAGCATTAACCTACTTTGTCGGGTGGAGAGGATGAAGGAGAAAAGGCTTGATGAATATACTGTTCATCTTATCATCTTAATTATATTTACTGGTGTATTGATATTATTGGAACGTATTTTTAGTGAATCTTTAGAAGGGTTCTTTTATGCACTTTTACCAACACTTCTTGTAATCCTATTTTATATATTATTCCATCGGAGAGTTGTAACATTTGAAAATTCTGTTATGGAACTTTTAGAAACACACATCCCCGATATTGTTTATATTGACGACCCAGATGCAATCAAATCAGAATTTATTGATGCTATAAATAAAGCAGAAAAATACATAATGACGACTGGAGGAAAGTCAAGGATAAAAGAATACCTATTAGCAATTGAAAAGAAGTTAGAAGAGGGAGATATAGAGTACTACCGAATACTATTTGGTGAAAAAATAACAAATGAGCTGTATGAACATCTATCGAGAATTATTGGAAATGAGGGAGTATATGTGTCTTACACCCTACGGGAACTTGCACCAACTTTGCTATTAACTGAAAAAGTAGCATTTATAGGCTTACCAGAACCAAAACCCGAAGAATTTAAAGCATGTTTAAAGATACCTGATGAAAGAATTATTGAAAAATTAGGAAGATATATCCGAAACTGGTATGGGAAGAGCGAAAGGTTAAGGAATAAAGAAGATCTGAGAAAAATAAAGGGGGATTAAAATGAATATGGTTGTATTTCGTTATATTATGTTTATTATTTTAGAGAGGAAAGAGTTGGTATTTTAGAGAGGAAAGAGTTGGAGAAGGATTCATTCATGGAGGGGTTGTTAAAGCAAATAGCTTTACAGCAGACATAACACTGTTTCAATTCTGGCCTCCTTTTCCAAATCCTCCAGAAATGTGTCTCCATAAAAACAACTTGAAGAGATAAAATAACAATAAAAAAATTATAATAACAATGCATTCATAAAGTGATGAAAGACAGAAAAAAGGAACATGTCGATATCGTGATGGAAAAAAATGTCAGTCATAGTTACAACTATTGGGATGATTTCATGCTTGTTCATGATGCACTGCCAGAAATAAATATGGATGAGATAGATACAAGCACAAACATTTTTGGAAAGAAGCTAAATGCTCCTATAATAATCGCAGGAATGACAGGAGGGTTTGAGCAGGCTGAGAAAATAAATGAAGAGCTTGCAAGAACTGCGGAAAAATACGGCATTGCCATGGGCGTTGGCTCCCAGCGGGCTGGCTTGCAGAACAAGGAGCTGGAGAAAACATATTCAATTGTGAAAAATTATGATATTCCTTTGAGGATAGCAAATATAGGAGCTCCTCAGTTGCTTGAGTGGGATGATGTGATAGAAGCCTCGCAAAAAGCGGTGGATATGATATCCGCTCATGTTCTTGCCATTCATCTAAATTTTTTGCAGGAAGTTATTCAGCCTGAAGGAGAGAGAAATGCAAAGGGATGCATTAAAAAAATAGATGAGATTGCATCAAGCATTTCTACACCTGTAATAATAAAAGAAACAGGAGCTGGGATTTCCTCAAAAACATTGGAGAAAATTTTGAATACTGGCATAGCAGGCATAGATGTCGGAGGAGCAGGAGGCACATCTTTTGCTGCCGTTGAATCATATCGAGCAAAAATGAAAGGGGACAAGATTAGAGAAGAGCTCGGAAAAATTTTCTGGGATTGGGGTATTCCAACACCATATTCATTGCTTGAAATTGTCGAATTATGCAAGGATGCAGGGCTTACAGTTATTGCAACAGGTGGAATAAGACATGGAATGGATGTTGCAAAGGCCATTGCTTTAGGAGCTGATGCTGCAGGTTCTGCTTCCAAAATGCTGAAAAATCCAATGGAAGAGATGGAATTATTTTTATTATCTCTGAAATCAACAATGTTTCTCACGGGTTGTAAAAATATAGAAGAACTTAAAGAGGTGGAAATATGGATGCAATGAATGAAATAATTGAATTGGTCAATAAAGCAATAGATAATTATTTATATGAAAAAGAGCCAGAAATTCTTTATGAAGCTGTAAAATATTTGCCGATGGCTGGCGGGAAGCGTTTGCGACCCACCATTGCCTATCTTTCATGCGATGCTGTCGGCGGCGATGGGCTTAAAGCAATACCATTTGCTGTTGCTCTTGAATTGATTCATACTTTTACACTTATACATGATGATATAATGGATAAAGATGAAATGAGACGTGGTATGGAAGCTGTTCATAAAAAATTTGGAGAAAATGTTGCAATTTTAGCTGGCGACACTCTTTTTGCAAAAGCATTTGAAATTATATCAAGCATGAAAGACGCTGAAATTGTAAAAAGATTGACTAAAAATACAGCATTGATGTCAAAAGAAATATGTGAGGGACAAGCCATGGATATAACATTTGAAGGAATGGAATATGTAGAAGAGAAAGAATGGCTTAATATGATAGAAAAAAAGACTGCAAAGATGTTTGAAAATGCTTCAATGGGTGGAGCAATAATTGGAAGGGGAAAAGAAAAAGAAATAAAAGCATTGCAAAATTATGGCTTTAATTTAGGAATGGCATTTCAAATATGGGATGATTGCATAGATATAATTGGAAAAAATATAGGAAAACCGGTTGGAAGTGATATAAGAGAAGGCAAAAAAACATTGATGTATTTACATGCATATAAAAATACAGATAAGCAATGGCTTAAAGAATATGGTAGGGAGGCTAATGTTAAAAAAATAATAAAGATTTTTGAAGATGCTGGTTCAATAAAATATGCAAAAAATATTGCATACAATTATTCTAAAAAAGCTAAGGAGGAGTTAAATAAATTAAAAGAAAGCAAATCAAAGAATTTGTTATTGAAGCTTGCAGATTTTGCAGTTGAGAGAGAGATGTAATAAAGTTTTTAAAAGGAAAGTTTCTAAAAAACATGGATGTTAAAAAAATAGCAAGGAAATATGCATTGATAAATGCTGTCAAATTTAATGGAAAAGCGAGTTTAAAATCTGTTGTTGGAAAAGTTATGGCTGAATTTAAAGGAGATACAAGAGAAACAATAAAAATTGTTAGAGAAGTTGTTGAAGAAGTGAATAAGCTCTCGTTAAAAGAACAAAAAAAAGAAATTAAAAAACTTGGAATAAAAATTGGCGAAAGAAAGAAAAAAAGGGAAATAAAGCTACCTCCATTGCCAAACGCTAAAAAAGGAGAAGTTGTAACAAGATTTCCTCCAGAACCAAATGGTTATCTTCATATTGGACATGCTAAGGCAGCTATAATAGATTATGAATATGCTAAAATGTATGATGGAATTTTTATTCTTCGTTTTGATGATACAAATCCTTTAAATGAAAAAAAAGAATTTTATGAAGCCCAGAAGGAAGACTTAAAATGGCTTGGTGTGGAATGGGATAAGGAATATAGAACATCTGATAATATTCCAAAACATTATGAATTGGCGAGAGAAATGATTGAGAAAGGATGCGCATATATATGCACATGCAAGGAAGAAGAAATAAGAAAAAATAGGAGAATAGGAAAAGAATGTGCATGCAGGAATAGAAAAGAGCAACCATGGGATGAATTTTTTAAAATGAAAGAAGGAGAAGCTGTTATAAGGCTTAAAGGAGATATGAAGTCACCGAATACAGCAATGCGTGACCCAATTCTTTTTAGAATAATTGATTATCCGCATCCAATACATGGCAAACGTTTTAGAGTATGGCCTACTTACGATTTTTATGGTGCCATCGAAGATTCTTTATCAGGCGTGACGCATCCATTTAGAACAAAAGAATATGAACTCAGAGACGAAGTATATTTTTATATATTGAATTGTTTGAATCTAAGAAAGCCAAATCTTATGGAATTTTCTAGACTTGCTATAAAAGGAATGCCCATTTCAAAAAGGAAATTAAAACCATTGATTGAAAAAGGCATTGTTATGGGTTGGGATGACCCAAGGTTGCCGACCTTGAGAGGACTTAAAAGAAGAGGGATTTTACCAAATGCAATAAAAGAATTTGTTCTTTCTCAAGGAACTTCAAAGGCTGAAAGTGTTGTTGCATTTGAAAATCTTGAAGCTATAAATAGAAAATTACTTGATGGAATTTCAAGAAGATTTTTCTTTGTTTCTGAGCCAATAAAACTTTTTGTTGAAAATGCTCCTGAAAAAGAAGTCATGCTTAAATATCATCCATCTATAGATATGGGGAAAAGAAAGATAAAAACGAATGGAAAATTTTATATTTCTTCTGAAGATGCAAAAAACCTTGAAAAAGGAAAAAAATTTAGATTGAAGGATTTGTACAATGTTGTTATAAAAAATAAAAATGATATGATTTTGGGAGAGTTTGCTGGAGAAAAATTGATGGATGTGCCTAAAATACAGTGGGTGAGCAATGATTTCATAAAAATTAAAGTAATAATACCATTGTTGCCATTTAAAGGCAGCTCATTTAATTCCAATAGCCTAAAAGTTGTGGAAGGATATGCAGAAAAAAATTTAGAAAATGCGAAAAATGGCGAGATTATTCAATTTGAAAGGTTTGGTTTTGTGAAAATAGAAAAAAATGATGGCATTATAGGAATTTTAGCTCATAAGTGAATATTTTTTTAGATGAATTTCAAATGTAGCTCCTTTTCCAGTGTCTTTTAAAAATATTTTCCCTCCATAACTTTCTATAATCATTTTGGCAAGATGCAAGCCCAAGCCAGAGCCTTTGCTTTCCCTGCTTTTCACCCCCATTTCAAAAATTTTGTTTTTTATCTCATTTGGGATTCCTTTTCCATCATCCTTTATTTCAATTATATATTCATCATTACTCTCATTTACTGATATATAAATATTTTTGCATTCAGAATGTTTTATTGAATTTTCTATTAAATTTGAAAATATATTCACAAGCATTTCGTCAGCAATTACTTCTCCTCCTTTTCCATCATATCTTATTTTTACGTCTTTTTCTTCTGCAATTTTTCTAAAATATTCTATACTTTTCTTTATAGATCCACTTAAATCAACTTTTTTCAGTTTTCTATTACCTGCAACGCTTATCATTCTGAGTTTCACCAGCAAATCATTTATAGATATTAAATTATCAAATGCTTTTTTAATAAGTTTATCTACTTCTTCCTTAGATTCTTCCTCTCTTAATAATTCAAGAGTCGCAATTGCAATCTGAAGACGATTTGTAATGTCATGCCTCAACATTGAATTATAAACTTCTAATTTTCCTCTCACTTCTTCTATTGGTGTTATATCCTTTATTATTCCTTGATAAATTATTTTATTTCCTTTTTTGAACATTACAGTTGATAACAAGCAGTCCATTTCCTTACCATTTTTTTTCTTTAATCTTACTTCATAATTTTTGACATATCCTTTTTTGCTTATTTGCATTTTAAATTTTTCTCTATCTTCTTTATTTGAGTATAGATTTTCTACATTCATTTTTAATAATTCATCTCTTGTATAGCCAAAAAGCTCCTCTCCGGCCTTATTTATATCAATTAATTTTCCTCCCACAGTAGAAACATATATTGCATCTTGAGAATATTCAAATATATCACGATATTTTTTCTCAGATTCTTCTAAAGATTTTGTTGCTTGTTTCAATTGTTTTATCATTTTATTGAAATTTTCTCCAAGCTCCCCTATTTCGTCTTTTGATTGAATGGAAACTTCGTAATCAAAATTCCCCTTTGCAACTTCTTCAGTAGCTTTTTTGAGATTTTTGATTGGCTTTGTTATAGTAGTTGAGAAAAGAATTGATGCAAAAATTATGGCAATTGCAGTTAGTATTGCAACAATCCATATAATTTGCTGCATTTTTTCTATTGGCTGTTTAATGACGCTGCTTGGTAATAAAAATATGAGAGAGCCATTTATTTCATTTATTGGATAAAATACAGCATAATGCGGTGTTGCCATATCAATTTCTCTTATGCCATAGCTGCCATTCATTATTTCTTCTTTTAGAGATGATAAGCCAGTTATGTTTGCTATGTTTTCTTCTTTAAAGCTCTCATTCCAGTTAATACCATCAGCCACATATTTTGGATGAACTATTATATCTCCATTTCTACTTACCAATATTGCATAACCTTCTCCTTTAAATTTTATGTCAAGAATATCGTTTTTTATGGTATTGAGCAGCAGGTCGAGGGCGACGACGCCCAAAAATTTGCCGTTTTTATATACAGGGGCTGAAACTGTTGTTACAAGTTGTTTGGTATAAGCATCTACATAAACTTTACTCCATGTTGTTTTATTTTCTTTTTCAGCATTTATATACCATACTCTTTCTCTTGGATCAAAATATCCTCGATTCTTTAAACTATTAATGCAACTCTGTTTGTTTACAAAAAGAATGCCGTCCTTTGTAGCAAAATAAACCAAACTGATTTCATTGTTATTATATGAGATTATATTGAATGCAGAAAGTATATTATCCAAATTTTTTATTTCATCTTTATGCTCATTTAAGCCAGTTCCATTTGGAGCAACCCATACATATTTTTGAGCAAGCGTAGGATTAAATGTTCCATTTCCCCACTTTGGAGATATATAATTTGCAAGAGATTCAGCATCAAGATGATATTCATGGAGCTGACCATCATAATCTTTTGTTTTAGCACTAACAAGATTATCAATACCATTTTCTATATTGGTTCTTATTTCTTTCATACTTTTTTCAGATAAAAATTGACTGAAGGATAACAATGGTATTAGAGATAAAATAATCAGGAGTATGAATATCTTGCCACTTAGATTTAATTTTACCACATATATAAATATCCATGCCTATTTAAAAATTTATAATTATTTTGGAATCATTTCTTTTAGCCAATTTGGAAGAGCAAAAGATGCCATATGCAAGCTTGGATTATAATGTTGTGTTTTTATCTTCCTTTTTTTATACCTTTCTTTAATTTTTTCTTCATTTAATTCATATTTTCCAGCAACCATAAAACTCCATAAACCAGATGGATAGCTTGGCATGAATGATAAATATACTTTTCTATTTGGAAGAAATGATGAATTTTTTATTATTGCTTTAAAATAATCTTTCTGAAAAAAAGGTGATTGGCTCTGTGTAACAAATATGTCTGCTATATCCATTGCATTCTTATAAAATTTTTTTGATGACAACGGCTTGCTAATTAAATTTGGGTCTGTTCCATCGACTATGATAACATCGTAATTGCCAGCCTTTTTCTCAACAAATTTTATTCCATCTTCATATACAATGCTTATCCTCTTATCATTTAATGCTCCATTATCCAAGCCAATATACTCTCTGCATTTTTTTACGACCATCTCATCTATCTCAACTATTGTTACATCATCCACTCCATGCTTTAATACCTCGCGGGCTGCGCCGCCATCGCCGCCGCCAATTATCAAAATTTTTTTTGGGCTTGGATGCATCATCATTGGAACATGAACCAGCATTTCATGATAAAACATTTCGTCTGCTTCAGTAAATTGAATTTTTTTATCAATTGCAAGCATTTTACCCATTGAAGTATCAAAAATTTCTATCTCCTGAAAATTTTTTCCTTCATACAATTTCTTTTTAATTCTAATCATAAAGCCAGTTCCATCATGTTTTTCAATAAACCAGTCCATAAAGAAAATGTTGCCTATATTTAATTTAATTGCTAAATAAATCAAGATTTGCCTGTCCCTCTTTTTTTCTTTTTTTTGTATTTCTTTCAACAATTTGCTTCAATCTTTTGATTTGCTTCATCATTTTTACTTCTTTTCTTCTGCTGCTCCAGTAATACGCCTCATCTCTCGAACCTTTCATTATTAAAATATTTACCTCCCCGGGCATGCCTGCTCTTGCAGTTCTCCCACGCCTTTGTATATACCTTATCGCAGATGGAACTGGTTCATAAAATAAAACCAAGCTTGTCGCGGGTATATCTATACCTTCCTCACCAATACTTGTTGAAACCAAAATGTTGTATTCCCCATTTTTGAATAATTTTATAATTTCTTTTTGCTTATCCTGACTCATCCCGTTTCCACTTCCTTTTGCTTGACCTATAAATTTTGTTGCTTTTATACCATCAATTTTATTCAATTCATCAACTATCTTATCTATTGTATCTCTATATTCTGCAAATACAATTGCCCTTGCATTTGGATTGGACAAAAAATGTTCTCTTATAATTTTCTTTGATATTATCATTTTCGGATTTTTTTCCTCCATTGATAAAATTTTTCTCTTTACCTTAATGTAAGATGGGCTTTTCCTTATTTTTTTTGCAGCCTTGCTTGAATCAACTTCAAGTTTTTTAATATAATTTTTAGCTGATTCTATACCCTGGCTGGTTATAAGTTCTTTTAAATGATGGAGTTTTATTAAAGCTGAAACAATGCTTATGGCACTATAAAAACTGCCAGATTTTTTTATCTGTGATTGTATCTTTGATTGCAAATCAATAAGCATCTTTTTAGTGAGCCTTGATGGGCTTATTTTAATATAATTCCTCAATTCATCAATAAAAATTTTTATGATTTTATCTATATCAATTGCAATTTTTTTAATTTCTTCAGGCATTTCAATGATTTTCCATTTCATTTTTCTTTCTGGTATATATGGTCTAACATCACTGTCGCTTTCTACTCTTGTTTCAATGTTTTCTATTCCTAAATTTTCTATAACTTCTTTCAATTTTGAATAACTACTTCCAGGCGAAGCCGTAAGCCCAAGTGTTTGTATTCCATATTCAAGGCATTTTCTTGCTATGGAAACATATGCATAATTTCCTACAGCCCTATGAACTTCATCGAAAATAATCAGGCTAAAATCATCCCATTTTATTATATCAGCATCATTTTCTATTGTTTGAGGAGTAGCAACAATTATTTTGCTTTTCTTATAAATTTCTTCTCTTTTATCTTTCTTTGTTTTTTCTCCAGTTATTAAAAAAACATCATTTATGGTTGTTAATTCTTTTATAGTTTCGTAATGCTGCTCACATAATGGTTTTGTTGGGGCAAGAAAAATTACTTTGCCATACTTTGCTTTATGCACAAGTGCAAGAATTGCAATTATTGTTTTTCCTAAACCAGTTGGCAGCACAACTAAAGAATTTTTTTCTTTTATAGATTCAAAAATTTTAATTTGATACTCTCTACTATAAACTTTAAATGGTTTTATGAAGTCGAGTTGTATAAATTCAGCATAATTCACATTAATCAATTCCAATTGATATAAATAAATTGTTTCAAAAATTAATTAAAAGGGGAAAGATTATAGCCAGTCTACGCCAGTAACAAATAGGCTTTCTCCAAGCATAAATTGCATGTTTGGTATTCCATATCCTATCTTTCCAAAATCAATATATATTCCAACAAAGCCAAGAATCATTGCAGTCTGTGTTCCAACCATATCCCAGTATTCAAGACGTGGCGGTATGAAATGGAAATTAATCGATGCTGTATAACCAAATAGGAAATATTGCAAAAATATTGGCCTGAGCATAAAACCTATAAATGCTTCTCCAGGATACAATGGAATATATGAAAATCCACTACCTACGCTTATTACTGGCACTAAGAAAGCAAACTTTGGGCTCAAAAATTGTGGTATGCTGAGAACAAAAGATGCTGGCAATATTCCAAGTTCTTTTAATTGGTTTATAAGTTTATCTATTATCTGCATAGCCCATGTTTTTTGGCTTTCATTAGAATCTGGATTTATAATTATTTTGAAGGCATCTTCAGAACTTTGCATTTGATTTACAACCTTAACTGCATCTTTCTGTGGTATACTCACCTCTTTGACTGAAGTAGCGACAGGATTTGAAACAGAAACCTTTACAGGCACCATGTTTTCTCCAGAATCTACAGCTTTTGCTGGAATTAAAACCGGCAATGCTATCATTATAGCGACAGCCACTATTACACCAAACTTAGCCCCCCTTTTCATCACATTCACCTAAATAGAATAGATTTATCCATATTTATTTATTTCGTTGATGAATGCCAGCAACTAGCTAACAAATTATATAAAGTAAATAAATTATCATTCAACTAACTGAATAATGTTATATATGGTTTAAAGAGATACGTAGCTGCAGCAATTATATAAAACCCTGCAAGCGTAAGATAATAAGCTGCCCACAAATCATTATTTTCGAGAGATGAAAGAGAAAAATCTTTAGTCAGCAATTTATAAAGCATCCATACTGTAGGTATCAAAAGCAAAAATAGGCTTGCTAATTCTTTTGAAAGAAGACTTGCCTTTATATACAAGATAAGCATGAAAAAACTAAGAAATGAGAGAATGGTAATTATATATGAAAGCTTTTTTATACCATGGTAAGCAGCAGGCGTCATCACACCATATTTTTTATCCCCTTCTATATCGTTTATATCTTTTGTATTTTGCCATGCAAGAACCCATATTGCCATTATACTTCCAATCAACCATGGAACAGCATCTCCAGCATTCCCGAAAATGCTCCATGCAGCAGGTAAAGGAAGTAACCCGCGGGACAATGCAAGACTTGATGTATTTATCCATAACCTTTTTTTAAAACGGAAAGGTTCTATATTATACAATACACCGAATAAAAGGAATATTGTTATGAATATGCCAAATACTATGTTTATCAAAAAGCCAACTATTATTGAAAAAACAGAAATAATCCATGCAATAACTTGAGCTGCTTCAATGCTAACCCTTCCGCTTGCAATTGGTCTATAACCTTTGCCATTCACCCTATCAATATCAACGTCTTCTACCTGATTCATTATCTGTCCTACTGCTTGGGCGCCTGCCAGCGCCAAAGAAGCGAAAATTATTGTGCCAATCCCATTCCAAAATAAATATAATTCATCATAATATGCAAGTTGGAATATAACCCCAAAAAATATTGCTATAAATGGGGCAATAAGAGTAAATGGTCTCGTGAGCATAAATAAATCTTTCCAATTCATAAAATCATATATAAAGGAAAAAGGTATTTTAAATATTTTGGCTCAAAAATGAAAGAAAGATTATTGTTATCGAAAAGCTTTTTATCTTTTAAAATGCATACAAAAAAGTTATATTCACTTTTCCATTTCCGAAGTATGGAGGTAAGAAAAGAATTACTTTACACTTCTACCCATGAATGGGTTTTTGATAAAAATGGTGTTGCGAGAATGGGGATAACTGACTATGCCCAGGATAGCCTTACAGATATAGTGTATGCTGAATTGCCAGAACTTGAAAAATATTATAAAAAGGGGGAGCTAATAGCAACACTTGAATCTGTAAAATCTGTTGCAGAAATTTACGCTCCTGTAAGTGGCAAAGTTATTGCTATAAATGAAAAATTGGAAGAAGACCCTGGCATAATAAATTCCTCGCCTTATGATGAAGGATGGATTGCTGACATTGAAATGGAAGATGAAAATGAATTGAAAGAATTAATGGATGCAAAAGAATATGAAGAATTGATAAGTAAAGATTTATAAAATGATGAAAGATTAAGAGGGGATAAATATGAGCAGGGAAAACTTTCAGCCTCTTATACCGCCTGAAAAAAGCGTTCCTGAATTGACGCTAAAAGCAATTCTTGTTGGAGTTACACTTGCCATTATTATGGGAGCGGCAAATGCTTATCTGGGCTTGTATGCTGGTATGACTGTTTCGGCTGCTGTGCCCGGCGCCATAATGGCTGTCGCCATATTAAAGCCTTTTAAGCCATCTCCCTTAGAAGTTACACTTGCAATGATGGGAGCAGCTTCTGGAGAGGCACTGGCGGCAGGGGTTATTTTCACCATTCCAGCTCTTGTAGTAATAGGAGCATGGCATCACATTCATTATCTTGTAACAACTTTAACTGCTTTGATTGGTGGAATTATTGGTGTTTTATGGATGGTTTTGCTTAGAAGAGCTTTAATTGTTAAAACAGATTTACCATTTCCTGAAGGGATTGCAGTTGCAGCTGTTATAAACACTGCAGTAGGTTCAGAAGAAAAAGGTGGTGGGGGTAGCATATGGATGGTTATTGCTGCTCTTCTTGCTGGATTGGTAAAATTTTCTCAAGTTTCTTTGAATGTTTTTAGGGGAAAAGTAGAAAAAGTATTTTCTGTAGGCAGATATGGCGTTTTAGGAAAATCAAATGAAGGACTATTTTATGGCGGAACAGCTGCTTCTCCTGCTTTGCTTGGTGTTGGATATATAATAGGGCCAAAAATAGCAAGTTATGTTTTTGCTGGTGGCTTGCTTGGATGGGTAATTATAACGCCATTAATAATAATGTCAACTGGATTGCCTACAGGAACATCACCTTTAGAAGGATTTATGGAAATATGGAGCGATTATGTCCGTTACCTTGGTGTAGGAGCGATGGTTGTTGGAGGGCTATATACAATATGGGCTTTGAGGAAAAACTTGGGTGAGGGAATAAGAGAAGCAATCATCGGAATAAGAGGAGGAAAAGTTGAAACAAAGAAAAGGACAGATAGAGACTTAGATATAAAGAAAGTTTTTCTTGCAATCGGTTTTCTAATAATTCCTGTTTTCCTTATTTATGCATGGATATCAAACATGTATGCAGTCAGCCTTTTCATGGCAATCCTCCTTGTTTTCTTCGCATTTATCGCATCTGCCATAGCAGGTTATATGGCTGGATTGCTCGGCTCTTCAAATAATCCAATATCAGGTGTTACAGTTGCTGTTTTGCTGATTGTTGCTATCATAATGCTCGCTTTTGGTGCTAGAGGAACATCAGGTATGATAATAGTTATAGGAATGGCAGCCGTTGTATGCTGCGGCGCCGCAATATCTGGAGATGTTTTGCAATCTATGGCAGCTGGTCAAATGCTTGGCGCAACTCCATGGAAACAGCAGGTGGCAGAGATAATAGGTGTAAGCGCAGCAGCCCCAATTCTTGCAATAGTTATTCAAGCTTTAGATAAGGCTTATACAATAGGAAGCGAAAATCTTCCAGCTCCTCAGGCATTTTTGATGGGCGGAATTGTTAAAGGAGTTATAGGCGGGCAGATGGTATGGCCCTTCGTTATAGCAGGAGCATTCCTTGCTTTAGTTTTGATAATAATGGACATTCCTGTTTTACCTGTAGCAATTGGAATATATCTTCCTTTCACATTGAGCGTTCCAATACTTGCTGGAGGAATTTTGAGAGCAATAATTGATAGAATGTTGAAGAAAGAAAGCCCTGAAGAGGAAGAAGAGTTGAGCGATTGGGAAATGGCTATAAAAGTAGGAAAGGTTAAGCCTAAAGAGCGAGCCCATAGAGTTGGCTTACTATTCTCAGCAGGTTTGATAGCAGGAGAAGCTTTGATGGGTGTTATATCAGCATTTCTTATAATAGGGCATGTGAATTTGAGTATATTGAAGCAGGCTCCATCTTGGCCTGGTATGTTGGTATGGGGCTATATTGCTTTCCTACTGGGTTATGTCGTCATCAGAGAATTTGGAAAAGCGAAAGCAGAAGCTTCTTGAAGCGAAGCCTGTCCGCATGGTTGATTGGATAGAAGAAAATGGATTGGTTAAACTGAAGGTAATTAAATTTAGGAATAAATTTGCATGGTTATGCCGGCTATTTAAAAAACCAAACTATTTCTTTGTTAATTTAGATGAAGTTGGAACATTTATATGGAAAAAATGTAATGGAAAAAATAGTGTGAAAGAAATTTTAACATGGCTTGAAGAAAAATATGGTAAAGAAAAAATGGAAGAAAGGCTTATGCTTTTTTTGGAGATGCTCAGGAGAGGAGGGTATATAAAATATGAATAATTTCGCAATAAAAATGAAAAGGATTAATGGAATGCTTTATGCTTAAGAAAAAAACATCTATTGATAATAATCTTCTTCCTCTTCTTCATGCCATTCTTCTTCTTTTTCTCTACCCTTTCTACCTTTTACTGCATATCCAATTGCAATTCCAATGATAAAGCTTAGTATTATGAAAATATAATTATAAAAATTGCTGCTGACTGCATTTCCATTATCATTTTCATTTCCAATATATTCTGGCTTACTCTCATTAAATCCTTTTGATAATCTTAGCATATTTGCAATCATATAGGCATACTTGTAATATATTATAGCGTCTCCCATATTTTTTAAACTATTTCCAAATTCATAATAACTTACAGCCAATATTGGTTCAATTCCTTCATCCCTTGCCTTTGAAATTGAATAACTTGCCATCTGGCTACTCCTATTAACCTTATCTTCTGTTAGCCCGCCTATGGATTCTATTGCAAGATTTGAATTTGCTATTGATTCGAGGGAATTGAATAAACTTGCAGCTGGAAAATTTTCAATTTCATTAGATGCTTTATCCAATAAATCATTTGCGTTGTTTATATAACTTTGTTGGCTTCCTGTTTCTTTAACAAGCGTTTGTGCATATGCAAAAATCTGTTTTGCATAGTCATAATATTTTCTTGCCAATCCATTAATCAATGTATCATTTATTTTATAGCTATCCTCAAATTTTTTACTCAAATTTGCCCACCAGAAAACTGTTTTTGCTCTTTCCTCACCATACGCAAGGTCATATAAGGCCTGCAAAGCTTTTTCATCATTTCCATATCTTATATATGAATGCCATTCATTCAAACTGTTGTTTAAAAGATTGACAGCTTCTACAGCTCTTGATTGAGCAGCTCCAACACATTGCAAACTGATTAAGCCATTCATCTCTAATTTTCTTGCAAAATAATATGCATTATTTACATAATTTGTAGCATTATTATACAAGCTATCATACAAGCTTCCATTTTTATAAAACATACATGCATATCTAACAAATCTTGAATTTATCATTGACTGGAAGAATTTGCTTATGCTATAATAATAAAATCCATTAGAAAAAGCGGTATTTCCATCTCGAAGAGCTTTTTCTGCATCATTAAGGTAATTGCCTATCCGTCCTCTTGGGCTGAAAAACCATGAGCCAATAGGAATATTTGTATTATCATAAATTTCTTTTGCTTTTATATAACTTTCATTTGCATCGGCTGAAAGATTTAATGCAAGAGGCATCATTATGTTGCGGTAATCAAAAGTTGTTATTGGCTTTGATGATTTGCTTTCATTAAATTTATAGCCAGTAAAATAATAGAATGCTTGATTTATATCTTCAACTTCTTTAACAGTAAGCCCATATTCATCATGGAGTTTTTGAGAAACATTTACAGGAACTCGCTGGCTGATTATCCATCCTCCTTCTTGCTTGTATTCAGTTTCATATTCTATCATCTGTCCTTTTGGAATTAAAAACAGCTTCTTTCCAGCTTTAGCAACTGCCTCACCTTTTTCAAGTATGCCGCCGACTGGGCCAATGCTGCCATCTGGGTTTATCATACCTGTCATTGCAATACTGTTGTTCAAACTAAGGTTTTCAAGCAAGGCGATAGCAGCCACAGTCATTGTCGCTCCTGCAGATGGTCCGCCTACAATAGGTGAGTCAGATTTTACATAGAAAAGAAAGTCGTATTTGTTTTCATCTTTTCCAGTCAAGGCACATGCAACATCAACAGCAAGCTTTGCTGAGCCTTGCATATCTATTTGTGTCAAGGGCGAGGCTGCAAAATAAACATGGCCAGAGCCGTTCATCATTGTAACATTTATATGAGTTATCACACCAAAATATCCATTTTTTGTTTGTCCAACAGCAGGAGCAGCAACAACAATACTCCTACATGCCACATCTTTTTTCCAGTTAGATACATTATATGCAGAAGATAAAGAAGCAACTATCAATATACCAACAATAATTAATACAATCTTCTTCATAAAATGGTTATATGTAGTATGCAATAAATTTTTTGGTTCAATAATAAAAAGATGGAAAAGGGTTGCCATTGCCAATAATTCATGCATAGTCCTATTTTCACCACCCATCATTATTTGTCTCTATTATTATGCCCTGACTTGAATTCGGATACGGTGCCCACATTGAATCTCTTTTATCCCCATCATTATTCCAATCTTTGTTAGATACTGATTCGCTCTTTAAAGTGAGCACAAAGTGTGTTCTCCATAAAAAGTAATCTGAAATTCTGTACCATTTTTTACCTATCTGGGGCCTCGTAAATTC
>CAZYCK010000007.1:0-16301 GCA_964646055.1 uncultured Thermoplasmatales archaeon
TTCCTCTTTATCCATTTTGAAAAATAGCTTCTGAAAATCTGGCTTCCTCACTTCTTCTATTTCATTTTTTTCTAATATTCCTCTGAATAACAAATAATCTTTCTCACTTATCAGAGAAATCACTTCACCTTCATTTCCCATTCTGGCTGTTCTGCCTGCCCTGTGGGTATACATTATAACTTCTTTCGGGATATCAAAATTGTATATATGGGTAATATCATCGATATCAAGCCCGCGGGCAGCCACATCCGTCGCCACCAATACATTTATTTTTTTCTGTCTGAAGTTACGCAACATCGCTTCCCTCTGATTCTGGCTCATGTCTCCATGAATTGCTCCTGCCGATATACCATATCTTTTCAATTCTCTGGCAAGATTGTCTGTCATCTTTTTTGTTGCGCAGAATATCAGCGATAAATCTGCATTCTGTTTTTGAAGCAAATGAACAAGCAGAGAAAATTTCTCTTTAAAAGAAACAACATAAAATTTGTGAATTTGTTTTGCAGAGGTTATTTTTCTTTCTATTATTATCTTTTTTGGATTTTTCATGTATTTCTTGCCTATTTCAATTATTTTTTTAGGGATTGTTGCACTGAATAGTAAAGTTTGTTTCTCTCTATTCGTTGCCTTTATAATTCTCTCTATATCATCAATAAAACCCATATCAAGCATTCTATCTGCTTCATCAAGAACTAAATATTTTATTTTGTTTATACGCAACTCCTTTCTATTCATCAAGTCAAGCAATCTTCCAGGAGTGCCAACAATAATATTTGCTTTCTTTAAATCTTTAATTTGATTTATTATTGAAGTCCCTCCATATATACTAACGGCTTTAAACCAAGAATATTTATTGAAAACGTATGTGGTCTGCTTTGCCAACTCTCTCGTAGGAGCTACTATCAACGCTTCTATTCCATTTCCTTTAATATTTTCAATTATTGGCAAAACAAATGCAAGTGTTTTACCTGAGCCAGTTTCAGATTGAATAATAGCATCTCTATTATTCATTATAATAGGTATTGCCTCTCTTTGCACTTCTGTTGCTTCAACAATTCCATCTTTATTTAGCTTTTCAACTACCCTTTCATCGGCTACCATTTCTTTAATTTTCATTTTATTTCTCCTTTTTCAAAACCAAAAAATAGAATGAATCTAAGATTCGGTTTTTATTTGCATTGCATTCTTGATATATAAATGTTAGGAAAATAAAAATAAAGGTTCATATTTTGACCAAAAATATTAAAATTAGCAATAGATGGGAAAATATGCTTTCAGGAGTAGATAAAATATTGAATAAGTATCTACTGGCAATTTCTATAATCATACTAATATTTGTAGTCGGCATAAAAATACATTCTGAGTTTACATTTTCCTATATAGAGGATTGGAATTATAATCAGATAGAAAAAATCGACAAAAATATAACCAATTTTTCATTTGCTGTTTTTGGCGACAACAAGAATTCAATTACAACATTTAACAATTTGATAGCCAGAGTAAATTCAGAGAACATATCTTTTTCTATAGATGATGGAGATTTGGTATTTGACGGTAGTGAAGAAAAATACATGTTCTTTATAAAACAAATAAAAAATTTTCATAACCCAATTATCACAGTTGTGGGAAACCATGATATAACTGATGATGGAAGAGCAAATTACTACAAATTTTTTGGGAGGTTTTATTATTCTTTTCATACTAGAGATGCTTATTTCATAATTTTAGATGATGCCAATGAAAAAAATATTGACCCATGGCAAATGCAATGGCTTAATGAGGAGTTAGAAAAAAGTTATGGCTATAGATACAGATTTGTCTTTATGCATGTTCCACTATTCGATCCAAGGGAAGGATCAAAATTACAATACATGGGTCTTGGAGACAAAGAATTCGCTATAAAATTGAATAAAATATTTGATGAATATAATATAACCATGGTGTTTGCGTCGCATATCCATGGCTATTGGAATGGTACATGGGGAAAAACGTCGTATATAATTACAGGAGGAGCTGGAGCAGAATTACTTGGAATAGACCCTGAGCATTATTTCTATCATTATATAATCGTAAATGTAACTAATAAGGGAGTAACATACGAAGTTAAAAAATTGAATGCTCCACAATATGACCCTGTTAGTAGAGCTCTACATGATCTTTGGATATATGTATATGCTTTTGTTGCTATAAACTATTTGGGCATTGTAATATTCATCATTTCTTTATATCTTATATGGTATGCAATCAGTTATATACGAAATAAACTCAATAAAAGGTGAAAAAATTCTCTCTACATCAGTAAACATTTATTAAAGAATTTTTATATCATCAATTTTATCTTTCTTTATATATTCTATCAATCTATTTCCAGCATTTTTTATTTCGTTGCTCAATCCTCCATAAAATGATTTTGGCTGTATTCCTATAAGATATATCTTAGCATTTATTAACTCATGCAAATGTGTTATAAAAACTGAAAGTGGGATTGTATGAGTAGAAAACGTTGCTTTCCCAAGTTTTTCTTTTGGAATTATTCTTATCTCTCCAGGCTTTAAATTCATCTGAGCGGCATCAACTATAACAATTTTTTTCGGCTTGCTCCTTACTATCTCTCCAATATAATTTTCAGGAACTGTTGCACAATCTATTGTAATCCAATTATTATGGCTGAATTTTCTTGCAATCCACACCCCGACGGCGTCATCGCCATTAAGCTCATTGCCCATGCCAAGCAGTATATTCATCAGGCATAATAGCAAAAACCATTTATAAATTTGTCATATATTAGTATGAAATTTTCAGATTTGAACTGGAAGGAAGTAGAAAAATTAGACAAAGACACCATATTTTTCCTTACTATAGGACCTATGGAGGCTCATGGCCCTCATCTACCTATTGCAACAGATTTTTTGATAGCTAAAAAAGTTGAAGAAGAAGTTATAAAAAGAATTAATTATAAAAGTGTTGTTCTACCTTCGATACCGTTCTCAACATGTAAATATCTCGCTCCTTTTCCTGGAAGCATTTCTATTTCATGGCATAGCATATATAAAATATTGCTTGATATAATGAAAAATCTTTCATTGCATGACTTCAAATATCTTGTTATATGCAATTTTCACATGGATTTGTGGCACTTAAAAGCAATATACAAAGCAATTTTTAAGGCAAAAAAATATGGAATTAAGGCATGCGAGCCAATATCCGCAGCGTATTTTAATAAAAAAATTTTTGATGACATTGAAGGAGAGATACATGCAGACGAAAAAGAAACATCTATTGCTTTGTATCTTTTTCCTGAACTTGTTGGTGATTATAAATCATTAAAATCTTTTAAAGTAAGAATAAGGCTTAGAGACGTATTTAAAAATTTTATAGAATTAGGAGCAAAAGAAGGATACATAGGTACTCCTTCAAATGCAAGTAAAGAAAAAGGAAAAAAATATTTTGAGAAACTTGTAGATACATGTATCGATGGAATAGAAAAGATGAGAGAAGGGAAAATTGAAATACCGAAAAAATTGAAATTTTTCCTAAGAGTATAAATACAATGTTGCTATATCATAACATGTTTGGGATTGGACTCAATGTCTCCTTACTAACTTTAATTGTTATACTTATTATAGTTATAATAGGATGGAAAATTATAAAATTTGCAATTAAAATCTTGTTTATAATATTACTACTGCTTGCAATTGCATTTTTATTTCATTTTATCCCGATCCATATCTAAATCATTACGTTGAAAATTTTCTTCTAATAATGTCAATGGCTTTTTTCTTCTTTGATGGCTTGAGATTAGAGAAGAAAATAGAAAAGGAAAAATATGGCAATACAACCATGAATACAGATACGGTTATTATCCAATTTATAATATCAAATAAATAAAGCAAGCTTATTAGTATTAAAATCGAAATAGATATCAAATGCCGGTGTCTTTTTTTACTTTTCATTTTACATGGGGTAAAGTATCCTCATTAAAGTTACTATGGTCGCAGTTAAGATAGTAAATACCACAATAACCCTCGGATCTATCTTAAACCCTGTCTTTTCTTCTTCAAAATATCTTATAAGTCCAGCAGCAGACTGGAAACCCGTCTTCTGTTTTTTTGCCATGATTTTTTAATATAGAAGATAGATATAAAACTATCGATTTCAAATCGAGCGTTACTCTTCTCAAATAAGGAGGGGGACGACAATACTCGAGCTGTTAGTAAAATTATTTGAAGAAAGAAAAATTTTTTGGAGTTAAATTGGAAAACAGGCAGATTTATATATGGAATGTAATAAATATTGATGAAGGAATTATTCTTGCAGTTCATGTTTTAACAACGAGAATATTTCATTCTTCATTGAAAAGCGTGACGAGAATGGAGTATTGGGTCAATCTTTATAATTTGGAGGTGTTAACTTGACATCCTACCAAATCAAGAAATATTTTATAATCCTGTATCATATACAAAATCAAGGGCCTGTAGCCTAGCTAGGATGGGGCGACAGCCTCCTAAGCTGTAGATCCCGGGTTCAAATCCCGGCAGGCCCGCTAAATTTTTTATACTCTTTGTATTAATACAAAAAATGAAGAAATTTGTTGCTATGGTATTATTTATCTTTTTGCTTTCATCTTTCTCATATTCTTATAACTATGATTTATCTATTAAATGGGTTAAAGTTGATAGAAGCGTCGTAGGCGAAGGAGAGCTGGTTGAAATTAGTGCAAAAGTGTATAATAATGGCATGAGCAAACCATTCAATGTTTATTTTTATATTGATAAAATTGATTCAGGGCATTTGATTGGCAAAAAACATTATGATTCAATAAACAAATATAGGCTACCAAAAATAGAATGGGATACAAAAGGTCATGAAGGAGAGCATAAGATAATTGTATATCTTCCAGATGATGAAAACAATTCAAATAATATGAAATATTGTAATCTAACCATATTGAAAACAAGCTATAAAAAAGGATTGGTTATAAAAGAAATTTATTATCATACTCATCCAAATATAGAAAATGAATTTATTTATATTTACAATTGTGGAAATAAAACAAACTTGGATGGAATATATTTGACGACACGACCTTGGAAAAGAGTAGATAAACAAAATAAAGTTTTTTTACCATCAATAAAAATTGATAAAGGAAAAGGAATTTACATAACTCAAAATGGTTCGGCATTTTATAAGGAAATGAATTTTTATCCAGATTACGAATATTATGACTGTTCATTTATTCCAAACTTAAAAAGAAAAGGTAGCTTTATCCTATCAAATAAGGGTTCTGCAGTATGCCTTAAAGATTATTTCAATCATACAATAGATTGTATTGTTTATGGTAATGCCTCTTTCAATGAAGGATGGAATGGAAAGGCAATTCCTGATGTTGAAGAAGGAGTAATCCTAAAAAGAAATGGTTGCGCGGACACAAACACAAGTTTTGATTGGATTAGTAATAGAACATATAAAATAGGGCAATCTGATTTTCCTGTATTTCACATCAAGGTCAAAAACGCAACAGCATTTTGCTCTCCAGATTGTTCTTATAATGTTGTTAGCAATTCATTAAGTGGAAAAAATATATCAATAAATGTTTATATGCTTACTCATCCATTTATTTATAAAATTTTGAATGATTCAAATGCAAATATAAAGATAATTTTGGATGGAAATGTTGTAGGAGGGATACCAATTGAAGAAAGATATATAGCATGGAAATTACACGATAAAGCTGAGATAAGATATATGACGAGCAATGAAAACAAGATGATATATAAAAGGTATAAATTTGATCATGCAAAATATGCAATAATAGATGAAAAATGCATAATAGAATCAGCCAATTGGGTTGAAACAGGTTTGCCTGTAAGCAATACCTATGGGAACAGAGAATGGGGAATTTTAATAAATAATGGCAGTTTATCATCAATTTTAGAAAAAATTTTTTATTGCGATTTTAATCCGGAAATGCCAGATAGCATTCCATTCAATGAAAGCAATTTTTTTATGGGGAAGCCTCGCTCATATTTTTCATTAAATTATTTTGTTCCTAAAGGTGATTACGAACCAAAATTTTCTCCATTTCATGAGAATAAAAGCTTTAATGCAACAATTATACTTGCTCCAGACAATGCTGAAGAGGAAATATGCAATTTAATTGATTTAGCAAAAAATGAAATATTAGTCGAACAAGCATATATACAAAAAGAATGGAAAAATGGAATAAATCCATTTCTTAAAAAATTAGTCGAAAAAAGAAAAGACGGCGTCGAGATAAAAGTGATTTTGAATTACAATAAATATTACAAATCAACCAATCAAATGAATAAAGAGACTTATGAATACTTAAAAGAAAATGGTATTGAAGTAAAATTTTCAAATTTAAGTGTGCATAATAAAGGGATGATTGTGGATAATAAAGTTTTAATCTCGTCAATAAACTGGGGAGAAAATTCTGTAAGAAATAATAGAGAGATAGGCATAATAATCGAAGATAAAAATATTTCAAACTATTTTAGAAACGTTTTCTATTATGATTGGAATTATAAAAAAATGAATAATGGGCAAGAAAAAGAAATAAAAGACGCTTCAATAATAATTTTATTAACAATAACTGCATTCATCATATATTCATATAGGAGGAAAAAATGAATTTGCTTTCAATAATTTCATTCATAATCATTCTTATTTCAATCTTATTTCCATTTTTGAAAAGATTTTCTTTTGCGCAATCAATTGTCATATCAAATTTCATAGTATTTTTTATAACAACATTCTCTTCTCCAAACCTTATGCCATCTGGCTCAATAGTGTTTAAAGAACTTGCATTCAATCCTATCTATTTTCATCAGCCTTTGAAATTATATACTCTACTAACTTCAATGTTTATCCATGCAGATATATGGCACATCCTACTCAACATGATTGGATTCATATTCATCGGTTTTCCTTTTGAAAGTGAAATAGGAAGCAAAAAATTTGCTTTTATATATATAACAACTGGAATATTTGCTGCAATATTTTTTTCAATATTTCAATACAGCAACACATATCTAATAGGAGCATCAGGAGCGATTTTTGGTATACTCGCCGCCTTCGCCGCCCTTAAGCCATTCAAAAAAGTTGTTATACCTTTATTCATGCCAATAATAATTTTCATAAGAATGCCTGTGATAGTTGTTGCTATTTTATATGCAGGAATGGAAACAATTTATGTTGCTCTTGCTTCTCCAGATGGGATTGCCCATGTTGCGCATATCGGCGGCTTCCTTGCCGGCGTGCTTCTTTCATTTACAATTAGGGGCTCAGCAGCGGGAAAGAAAGAAGGGGCAATAAATCTGAAGCCTTATCTGACTGATGAAAGGCAGCTAAAGATATATGAAAAGGCAATGTCTTCGAAAGAACCAGAAATAAGAGATGCATGGTTGTCATATCTTCTTAAAGATTTAAGATGCCCAAAATGTGGTGGTAAGCTTGTTATAAAAAATGGTAAGCTTTATTGCAAAAATTGTGGATATATTTAGATATAATTTATGAGTAAATAAATTGCATATCCTGCTATTGCTCCTGCATTTAGATAAGGTAGCCCAGGTTGAGGACCTTTTTCAATTAAAATCATAAGAACAGCAAAGCCTGCTATAATGCCAGCAAGCGTAAGAAAAAAAGCTGCCATGCTTTGCATTGAGGCTGCAGCAACCAACATGCCTGGAACAACAATATCACCAAGACCCATATAAACTGCATCTTTTCCTCCAAAATTTTTCTCTCCTTTATATGAATATTTTGTGTCTTTTGGAAATACCATCAGCAAGGGAAGATTTGATGTTGTTACAGATTTTGCGAGAGTAATCATATGCTTTGTTTTATATACAGAGATTGCATCATAAATTGCCATTATTATGAGCAATATTATTATTAATTCAATTGAAAGGGAGATTGCAAATATTGCTGCTATCCCTCCTGCAAGAAAAACTCCAAAAAAATCAATTACATACCATTCTGGATGCTTTATTAAAAGGATGAGCATGATAAATGAGATGGCAAGAGAAACAAAAAATGAATATGGAATAAAGTAAAAAAATGCCTGAAATATTGATAAAGCTGTTATAAAAAAAATGAATAATATGATGTATCTAACCAAATTTTCTTTATATTTAGCAAGTATTAAAATAAAAATTGTGAAAATAATTATTATAACAAAAATTTGAACTATATTTAAAATACTATTTGGATTTTCAAATGCTTGCAATCCTTGCTCTTTAAATGGCTTTGCGACAAAAGATGCAATCAACATGCTTGCAATCATAAGGAAAGCCATACCAATGCTTGCGTTCAATTTTTCCATATGGCTAAATGAATCGCTTTATTTCATCTTTTTTATTTTTCGGTCAAACTTTTTATCAATCTTGCAACATTTTTTGCATCTCTTGTAAAAAATAAATATTCTTTTTCATTTGCTTCAATTTTTACTCTTTTTAAAAATTTTTTAACAATTTCAACATTTTTTATTGAAGAAAGAGGTATGTTTATCTCGTTTGAAAAGAACGGCTTGAAAATTATTTTTTTATTTGTAATCTTAAGCACTCCTGCCATCTTTACATGTCTAATCTTCAAATTTGCCTTCTTCCTTAACAAAACAAATTCCATAATGAAATAGGGAATAATATTTAATCTTCTTTTTTATTAGCTAATATGCTTCCATTAGATGATAGACAGTTAAGAAAGATGATGAAAAGGATGGGGATAAACATTAAAGAAATAAAAGCAGAAAAAGTTATAATTGAAACATCAGATAAAAAATATTTATTTAAGAGCCCAAATGTAAGCATAATGGATATGAAGGGACAGAAAACATATCAAATTGTTGGCACGCCCGAGATAATAACAAATATAAATGAAGATGATGTAAATTTAGTTGCTGAAAAAACAGGGAAAAGCAAGGAAGAAGCAAGAAAAGCTCTTGAAGAAACAAATGGTGATATTGCTCAAGCAATAATCAATCTATCCTCTTAGACATTAAAATTGCGTCTTCTCCATCTATGTAATAATATTTAATGATATCTTTCTCCATAAATCCAATTTTTTTATAAAATTTTATAGCATCTATATTGCTTTTTCTCACCTGAAGAATAGCATAATCCTCCATATTTTTTAATATTTCATTTATAAGCATAGTTCCTATACCATTCCTTCTATATTCTGGATGAACTGCTATTGAAACAATTAGATGACGTTGGCTATCGCCTATGGCATAGCCAACAACTTTTTTATTTTCATCTGCCACAAAAAATAATTTGCTGAGATAATCATGAAAAATTGAAGATGGATATGTATATTTGAATGATAAATTTTCTATTTTTATAACCTCTGGCAAATCTTCCATCCTGCATTTTCTGATAAATACTTTAAATGATTTAGATAAGGCATAATTTTTCATTCTATATGAATAAACAGAACGCTATAAATTTATTTTGTTTACCTAAAAGTTATTACAGGGCATTCATTCATGCACTCCCTACAATGTATGCAGTCGTCGGTAATCCATGCCTTATTTTTTTCTATATATATTGCATCTTTTGGGCATTTTGACAAACATATACCACATCCCATGCAATTAATTGCTTTATAGACAACGTCCTCAACCAAATTTTTTTCTTTTTCTGCATAAATTTTATTGGCTTCCATTTTTATATTAGCTATTTTTTCATCATCGCCAATTATTTTCAAAAAATTTTTTATTCTTTTTTCATTACCTTTTATTTTGTATTCTCTCTTTTCTTCTATTTTATAGTCAATCATACTCCATTTTGGTTTTCTTCTCCATCTCCATAATCCTAAAGAAATCCATTCTTCTGGAAGGTTGTGTTTCAATGAAAAATTCTTCAATTCTTTTTCAAATATTTGCCAGTCTTCATGTTTCTTTAATTTAAAATCCGACATGTTTGAAGACGGGCATAACCAGCATCCAATTCTATAAAAGCCTTGTTCATACAATTTATTCCATCTCGCCTTTTTCATGAATAAGTATAGCCATATATGCAAGGCTGTCCAATTTTGGATTGGTGAAACAGCAATCTGATTACTAACCCATGGATTAAACCAAGTATCGCCATGTCTTGCTCTATTCTCCGATTCGTATCTCCTCTGCCCAATAAAAGAAAGCAGCCCATTAGAAAAATTCTTTTTTATGAGCCTTACAGCTGGACCCATTTTACATGTCTTACAGCACCATCTATAGTCGCGTGCAGGGGGACCAAAAAATTTTATTCCTCGCCAGAAAACATTTCCAGCTTCCTCTTCAATCAAATTCAATCCATAACGAGATGCAACAGAATAAACATGTTCTATTGTTTCATCAAATTCCAAGCCTGTATTCAAAAAAATCAAAGGCAAATCATAACCAGCTTCCATTGTAAGTAATAAAGTTGCAAGGCTGTCTTTCCCGCCGCTGAAGGAAATTGCCGCCTCCCTGCCGTATTTTTTTATTGCATTGCTTATAAAATTTTTTGCTTTTGTTTCATAGTTGTTTATCACATCTTCATTTGCTTTTATTACTTGCTCCCATGTTATTTTCTCGCCTTTTTCAGCTGCCTCCATTCCACGATGCCTTATTTTTACTGCCATTCCTCTATTGCCAATCATTTTGCTCCCATCCATCCTTGCTCTTCCTGTTGCAATAACTTGTCCTTCACTCAAAACAACTACTTCATCACCTGCTTTTATTCCTTCATCAACTTCTTTAACCCCAGGAGCCATTAAATTTGATGTCTTCAGAATTGAATCTATAGCTCCATCATCAGCAATAACATATCCTTTGTTGATATCAATCAATGATGCATACCACGGCCGAGCATTAAAATAAAATTTCTGGCGAAAAATATCATAAAAAAAGTTGCCTGCTACCTTGCCATCGATAATGACTTCATCACTCCTATCTATTGCAGGAACACTATTCAATAAAACAACAGAAGGCATATAACTTGAACCAAATTGCTTTTTTATCACATCGCCAATCATTTTCCTATCGAAATCGAAAGCAGGCCGCACGTCGCCAGGCGGCGTAATGGCAACATGCTTTGCTTCCATCCCTTCATAAGATTTTTTTAATAATGGCATATTGCATTCATAGCAATGGTATAGTGCAAGCCTTCCAAGCCTAATCATGCTGATAAAAAAATGATAATATAAAAGGATTTGTTGGTTTGGTTTATAATCTTTGTCTCTACCTAGATAATACTTAAATATTGGAAATGAAATATAAGTGTGGAGAAAATAGATGAGCCCTATATAAAGCATATAGCTTCTATTATGGTATTTAGTTTAGTAATAATTTTTATAGGTGCATTGATTAGATACTTTGCTTATTTTCAAGGTTTTGAAAATTTTAATACGTGGAATGGATGGAGCAGTATTATAAGGGGTTTTGGCTTTTTTATAATTTCTTATGAATTAATTAGAGGAGGCGTGACAATTTCAGGATTGAATCAAAATATTCGCATTGGGATGATATTGGTCGCAGCTTTGGTCATTGGCTTAGCTTTTGGATGGGCATTATGACTTCATTTTAGATAAACTTCTGTCATTGTAACTTTGTTAAGAATATCATTTTTTGGCCAATTTGGCATTCCTTTATATATTGCTGTATGCTGTGGGTCCAAGCTTGCTATATTACGAACAACATTCATACCATCTACAACTTTTCCAAATACTGCATATTTTCCATCCAATTCATGCTGGGGACCAACACAAATATAAAACTGGCTTGATGCACTATTTGGGTCACTTGTTCTTGCCATTCCTACTGCTCCATCATCATGCTTTAAATTCGGGCTTATTTCAAGTTTTATTGTTCCATAAGGACTGGACTTATATGTTCCATTAGGGTAAAATGCTCCTCCTTGGATGACAAAGTTATTAACTATACGATGAAAAATTAAGCCATTGTAAAATCCGTCATTAACAAGCCTTTTGAAATTTGAAGTTGTTATTGGAGCTTCGTTTTCAAAAAGTTTTATTTTTATCTCTCCCATTCCTGTTTCAATAACCACTATACTTTCTTTCTTCTCTTTATTTTTCAAACAACCTGTCAAAAGAATTGCAAGCACAATAGCTAAAATTATAAATTTTTTCATAAAATGAAATTATGTGAAAAATTAATATTTTGTGTTTGCATACACTAACATGAAAAAGCTGATTGTTGTTGCCATTGTTTTTATTTTCAGCATGAATTTTTCTTTTGTATTTCCTCAAAAAAACTATGATGAATTACCTCCTTCTTTCAGCTGGAGAGATATAAATGGCGTAGATTTTACCACACCTATAAGAAATCAAGAGCCATGCCCAAGTTGTGAGGCTTATGCTTTAATAGCAGCTGTTGAAACCCTTGTTCAGTATAAAGTTGGTTATCCTTTTGGTTGCGACTTATCTGAAATGCATCTTTTTTTCTGTTCTGGAGGGACATGCAGATGGGGTGTTAATGTTACCCATGCTGCAAATTATTTAGTTAATTATGGCGTTCCAGATGAAGGTTGTTTTCCTGAAATGCATCGCAAGTATGATATGCCATGCAATTATACATTAAAAGGATGGGAAAATAGAAGTGTTAAAATAAAAGAATGGGGATGGGTCAATAATGACATGGATGATATAAAAAAAGCTTTGATTGAACATGGCCCGCTTGTTGTCTGCATATTTGTATGGAATGACTTTATGCATTATCATGGCGGTATATACCGCCACAGGTGGGGGCGACTGGTTGGAGGGCATTTGATAACAATCGTTGGTTATAATGACAGCCAGCAATGCTGGATTTGTAAAAATAGCTGGGGAACAAATTGGGGAGAGAATGGCTGGGTTAGAATAGCCTATAATGCAAATATGTTCATAAAGCATTGTTATGGTGGAACTGGAGTTCTTTACGTTGATGGGGTTTATGGAAATTTAATGCCTGATGTTCCGAAAGTTTATATTGAAGAGCCGAGAAGGTATCATACTTATTTTATGGGATATGAATTTCCTTCAATATTTGGTAGAGTGATTTTTGAAAATGGGGTTCCACGTATCATAGGATGGACAAATGTTAAGGTTAATACAAGCAATACTGCAAAAGTTGAATTTTATTTAGATGGAAAATTGATGTCCGTTGATAGCCAACCGCCTTTTCAATGGAAAATGAATGCAGGATTTGGTTTACATGAGATAAAAGTTATTGCCTATGCTCCTAATGGAAATGAATCAATGGCTGGAATAGATACATTTGTAATATAATCCTCTTAGCATATTATCCAAAAGTTTATTTATTGGCTCTTTATATGCCAACATGCAATGGCATGGGAGAGCAGGTAGAAGGGAGACAGGTGGCAGGAGAAGGCTTGCAAGAAAAAAAAGAAAATATGAGATGGGTAGAGATCCAATACTTCCTATAATAGGAGAGGATAGATTAAAAAAGCTGCGTGTAAGAGGAGGAAATTATAAAATGCGTGTTATGACAGCCAAATACGTAAATGTAACAAATCCAAAAACTGGTGAGACAAAAAAAGTGGAGATAAAAGATGTTTTGGAAAATCCTGCAAATCCACATTATGTTAGAAGAGATATAATAACAAAAGGCTCTATCATTGAAACAGAGATTGGAAAAGCAAGAATTACATCTCGCCCGGGGCAGCATGGCATAATAAATGCTGTTTTAGTTGAAACATGAGAGATAAATGGGTTTTGTGGCCAATCTATTTCGATTTAAAGGCTTCAAGGAAAGGCAGGAAGTTACCGAAAAATTTGGCTATAAATGAACCCAATGTAGAAGAAATTTATAAAGCAGCAAAAAAACTGGGATTGAATCCTATTAAAGAAGAAAAAGCTTATCCTTCAAGATGGTGGAGAAGGGAGGGGCGTATTTTAGTTGATAAAAAAGAAAGCAAGATGGAAATAATGAGAAAAGTTGCAGAAATTATTAAACAAAGTAGAGTTAGTAACGATAAATAATAAACTAAGATTAACATAATATTAAACAAATGTAGGATTCTTCATTTTTTAAATTTTAAAATAAATTCCTTTTTTCCATTACTTATTATGAATAATTTTCCTTTTCTTTTTGCTTTTTGAAATTTCAGCTTTTGCACTTCATTAAATTCTTCGATGCTTATGATGGCATCATGCTCGCCCTTAAATAAAATATCTTCCCATTCAATATATCCACAATAAACTGGGTTTGATAGTATTCTCGCCACTGTTTTTTTATTCCATTTTCCATTCTTTTTTGTTTTTATTTTATTTTGATTCAACCAATTTTCAATTTCTTTAAGACTATGCCCGTCTAAATACATGTCATATATTTTTTTTACAATTTTTGCATCCCCATCTAAAACGAAATTTCCGTCATTATATCTATATCCATAGGGCGCAGGCGAGCCCAGCAAGCCAATGCCTTCCTTAGCCTTTTGACGCATGCCGTCATAGACACGCTCCCCAATTTGCTCGCTTTCGAGCTGGGCTATTCTTTGTATTATATCCATGACGAAGCGACCCATTGCCGTAGATGTATCCAAGCTTTCAGTCATTGAAACAAACTCTTTATTTTTTTTTCTTAACTCTTCCATCATCAACATGAAATTTTTGCTATTGCGATGAATTCTATCCATTTTCATTACAAGAAGTGTATCCCATTTATCCATATCTTTCATCATTTTTTTGTAAGCTGGCCTATTTACATTTCTGCCACTATATCCATCATCAATATACTCGCCAGCTATCTGCCAGTCTCTTGCTTTACAATAGCTACGCAATTTTTCAATTTGGGCTGCTAAGCTAAAACCTTCTTTTGCTTGATCTTCTGTGCTTACACGAGCATAGATAGCAACCCTCATTTTCCCCTCCAAAGTGTCTAACGGTAGTCCGTAAGACACTATATTAAAACGAAATATAAGCCTTGCTAAATTTTTCTGGATAGCAAAATGGGTATATTAAATATATAAACCGCATATACTTAATATCCCTTCCACAAAGATTTTAAATTTATTATATTTTTTTGATATGGACTTTTCAGAAGTGATTGAGGTCATTAATCCATACGAAAACCCACAAAAGAAATATGATGTGGCGAGCAATTTTTATCACCTAATAATGGGAGTATGGGAAATTAAAACAAATATTATGGCAATAAGAATGGCTGAAATAAGTGACAACGATTTTGTTCTGGACGTTGCCTGTGGGACATGCTGGGTGATGGAAAAAATTATGGAAATAACAAAGCATGCAATAGCCATTGATTATTCAGATGGAATGCTCTCTGTCTGCAAAAAGAAAATCGGCAGCAAAAACCTGGTGAAAGCAAATGCTTTAAATTTGCCATTTAAAAGTTCGACTTTTGACATCATATTCTCAAGCTTTCTGCTTGACTTGCTCCCTCTGCGTGAAATACCCATTGCTTTAAAAGAAATGAAAAGAGTTGTTAAAGGGAACGGAAAAATTGTCGCAGTTTCACTGAGTAAAGAGGGAGAATTCTTCAAAAAATTATTCCGTATTCTTTACGAAATTTTTTATTATCACTGGCCACTCATAGCAGGCTATAGAGCAAGCAGCCGCCCGATTTATTTGAAAAATGAAATTGAAAAAGCTGGTTTGAAAATAATAAAAAGGAAAATAACGAATATACCACTATTTCATTTTCCAGTTGAGATAATCGTCGCCACTCCATAAAATCACGTAATCTAATAAATCTAATTGATATGATCCCAGCTACATAATTTCATCTAACGATATAATTTATTTATATCATAACATATACAAACATGCAGAGTAAAAAATTGCATGATAAATTGTTCATTTCATTTGAAAAATTTTTGCATAACTTTCATCATGCCTACATCAATTTATATGAAAAAATGACTTTAGAAGAATTTGAAATGGTGGGAATAAAAAGCAAAGACAGAGTCATTCATATTGGCTGCGGCCCAATTCCTAATACGCTCATAATACTTGCAAAAAATATTCCGGCAAGTTATGTTGGTATAGACAGAGATATACAAGCAGTTGAAATGGCAAAAAAATTGGTTAAAAAATATAATCTAAATATAAAGATAGAGCATGGAAATGCATTAAAATATCCAATAAAAGATTTTGATGTAATAATAATTTCATTTGGAGTTGAACCACATAATAAGATTTTTGAAAGGATAAAAAATGATGCAAAAGAAGATGCAAAGATTATTTACAGAAAACAGCATGATTTTCTTGATTTTATATATGGAAAAAGAGATATACCAGAAGGATTTAAAATACTGGCTGAACATAAAAGAAGGGACATG